>NZ_JAEQCE010000119.1:5829-32817 GCF_020738665.1 Microcoleus sp. PH2017_08_TRC_O_A | reverse complement strand
AAAAGCAATCCCAAATGCCTTCAGCGATGGGATACGTCGTGGGCGTAGCTCAGCCGAGGCGGGTCAATCCGCTCGAAGTGAAAGCGAAAGGGGAGGGACTTGAAGCCTCCCATGTCATGTAATAGATGACTATACTTTTACCAGCTATAGATAATTACCTTACCAGAAATAATTGGTTGAAAGCCGTAACCCCGATCGGGAGAAATGAAAATCAGACTATTCATTACTCCAATCCTCTTCCTTCTAAGTAGAGGTCGCTCTTAAACTGTCAAGCGGTCAACTGTCAACTGTCCCAGGTCAACTGTTGAAAGCTTGCAGGGTGCACTTGGAGCAGAAGGAAGAAGAGTTTAGCGCTCGAACGCCCTGAAGTCAAAAGCAAGAGATCCCATGGGGAAGTACAACGCGAAAAGTTCGCAACCGTCGGGCGGGGTTGCTATATATAAAAATTAAAATAAGATTAGTTAAGCAATACTTCGGACAGTTTTATATCTAGTCGAGCCTCCGAAACCCTTACTGACTATATGCTGGACTATTTTTTCAATGTTTAAGTTCAGCCCTAAGTTTCAGAAAATGCGTAAAAAATGGCAGGGCTTACTCGCTCTCGGCTTACACGGCCGTTAAAAAACTGTCCGAAGTATTGTTAAGATTACAATAAAAAATATTGTTATTGTGTGAGCGTCCGATGACACCTAAAGTAGAAATTTACACTTGGAGAACCTGCCCGTTTTGCATTCGTGCTAAAGCACTGCTGAAGCAAAAAGGGGTTGAATTTACAGAGTACGCGATCGACGGAGATGGAGCAGCACGCGATCGCATGACCGATCGAGCCAACGGAGGCCGCAGCCTCCCCCAGATATTCATTAACGACCAACACATAGGCGGCTGCGACGAAATGCACGCACTAGATGCTCAAGGCCTACTAGATCCGTTGCTAGCAAAATAAGGCATTTCCCGTTGCATTTTGAATTTGCCTAAATTTTCATTCGACCAATTTTTAATTGTAACTGACCATGAAATTTGCATTCATCATCGATCCGCTCGATCGACTAATTCCAGGACATGATACCAGCGTAGCGCTGATGGAGGCAGCTCAAGAATTGGGTCACGAAGTGTGGGCGACTCAAGCCAACGAATTAAGCATCATCGGCGGCAAAACCTGGGCAATGTTGACTAGAGTAGCCCTCACCCCAGTCAAACAAGTAGAAGGGCGCTGGGAGGCGGCTGAGGCTTGGTATCAGGTGGAACAGCCTGCATTGGGCCCACTCGAAGCAATGGACGCAGTATTTATGCGGACAGACCCCCCAGTCAACGTTCCCTACCTTTACACGACTTATCTTCTAGACGGCATCGATCCCGCTAAAACTTTGGTAGTTAACAGTCCCAAAGGATTGCGAGCGGCTAATGAAAAGATGTATGCTTTGCAATTTGAGGGAGCGATCCCCGAAACAATTGTTTCTCAAAACAAGCAGGTAATTCGCCAATTTGTGGAGAAAAAGGGAGCGGCAGTTCTTAAACCATTGGGAGGCAAAGCTGGCGAGGGGATTTTGTTCTTGGAACCGGGCGATCGCAATCTCAACTCCATGGTTGAAATTAGCACTCAACAAGGCAAAATTCCAGTGATGGTGCAGACTTATCTGCCCGAAGCAAAAGACGGAGATAAACGAATCATCCTCTTGAACGGCAAGCCCATCGGCGCAGTCAATCGCATTCCCACCGGCAATGAATTCCGAGGCAACATGGCTGTCGGTGGCCGAGTCGCAAAAACAGAAATTACCGATCGCGAACATCAAATTTGCGCTCAGTTAGCACCTGTGCTGCAACGAGACGGACTGTACTTTGTCGGCATTGATATCATTGGCGGTTATCTCACCGAAGTTAATGTCACCAGCCCTACAGGAATCAGAGAAATCGATTTGTTTGATGAGGTGAGTTTGGGCAAACAAGTAATTGAATGGACTGTCTCGCAGGTAGGAACTAGACGCTAAAATCTAATAACCCAGAATTACTCATCGGTCAATTATTTTTTTTGAAAAATAACAAAAAAAATCGCCTTTTTTTTAGGGTAAAAAGCTTGACTTTGAGAATTTGAAGAGGTATCATGTAATAATGGGAGTGGTGACAAAATTTAAATTTAAGTCACCACTCCCATTATTAAATAATAATATCCCGATCGTCCCAAAAAATCAATAGGTAATAGCTACTTTTTTAGGACAAATTTTTTAACAAAATCACAAAAAACTCAGTGTATTCAACAATATTGTCAGAAGTTCATATCTGGGCCAGCTTGTCTAGGAGCAGAAAACATTGCACTCCGAAGCTTTCCTATCTTAAAATTATCTGCGTTAATCTGCCTTCAATCTGCGGTTGACTTCTCAATCAAAGACTGAATCCCCAATCCCAATCCCCAATTATTAAATCATGTCAAAAATTGGCGTTGCAGTAGTCGGTACAGGTTTCGGTCAAAAAGTGCACCTGCCCGGATTCGAGACCCACCACCGGACAGAGGTTGTGGCTGTCTATCACCGAAATTTAGACTCATCTCAGGCGATCGCCACCGCCCACAACATCCCCTACGCTTGCAACTCGATCGCAGATATAGTAGCGATCCCAGAAGTAGCGGGCGTCAGCATTTCCACGCCGCCATTTTTGCATTTTGAAATGGCAAAAACAGTCCTAGAAGCAGGCAAACATTTATTATTAGAAAAACCGACAGCCCTGACAGCTAATGAAGCCCGGGAACTTTACCGATTAGCGAATCGCGAATCTCAAACCCAAGCAATTGCCACCATGGACTTTGAGTTTAGGTTCATTCCCGCATGGCAAATGCTAGCAGAATTATTAGCAGCAGGATATGTAGGAGAAAAGCGTTTAATTAAAATTGATTGGTTGGTGCCCGGCCGCGCTGATGCTACTCGCCCTTGGAATTGGTACGCACAAAAAGAGCGAGGCGGCGGAGTTTTGGGCGCGACAGGTTCCCACGTTTTTGATTATATTAGCTGGCTGTTCGGCCCCGTGCAGAGGCTTTCTGGGCAATTGATTACAGGAATTTCGGCGCGGCCCGATCCGAACGATTCGGGAAATTTAAAACCTGTTGATGCCGATGATTCTTGTACGTTGATGTTGGAATTGGCCGGGGGAACGCCTTGTCAAGTTTGTTTGAGTTCGGTTACTTATCAAGGGCGGGGACATTGGGTCGAAATTTACGGCAGTCAGGGTACTTTGGTTTTGGGAAGCGACAATCAGCAGGATTACGTCCACGGATTTCGCTTGTGGGGTTCCCAAGCTGGAGAACCTTTAGCTGAAATTAAGATTCCTCAGAGATTGGAGTTTCCTCAAGTTTATCCAGACGGGAGAATTGCACCGTTTATTCGAGTAGTAGACAGGTGGGTTGAAGCAATTGATGCGGGGAAATCTTTGATACCGTCGCTCAAAGAAGGAGTTTACTCGCAGTTGTTGATGGATTTGACCCAGGAGTCAAATGCTACGGGAACTTGGGTGGATGTACCGAATTTAGATAAATTTTTGGGCGGTAGATAAGATTAAAAATTTACCTGAAAGAATTGGTTTAAAGCCGGAACCCTTGTAGGGAGAAATTAAAAGAAGGCTATTGATTACTCCAATCCTCGGACTTCCAGGTAGAGGTCGCCCTCAAACAGTCAACTGTCAACTGTCAACTGAATGAAAAAGCAATGTCGCCCACTCGATCACACCCCAAACCCGATAAACTACTAATAGAGAAACTCGATCAATCCCTATATCCAGATTCGGTAGTTGTGAATGGCGCGCCCTGAAAGTCCTTGCCTCAGTATAGCGATCGCTCGCCTGAGAACCGCTGGGGCAAACCATTTTGCCACTTGGGTTCTACAAGCTCCCTATCCCAGCGGGTACGTTCACCACGACTGTATGTGGCCGCTGGCCCTGTCCCAATCTTGGAAAGCTTGGCAGGAAATGTTTTCCCCGTCAGGGACAATTCACGAATTGCCCCTAAATCCTGATGGCAGTTTCGTCTCGCCGGAAAACAACCAGAATCTACTGACAGAAACTGAAAAACGAACTGCTCAATCCCTACAAATCCCTCCTATTATCCGCTCTGTGCCGCTCCACCTCAGTCAAGGGGGGTTGGTGGAGAGGGGCGAGCAGAATCCGCTACCGCCACCTCCTAGCTACAGCAGTCGCCTGATGCAGCATTTGGGGATCGATCTTTGGCAGTGGCTGTTTGAAGGGCCGATTCAGGGCAGTCTCCAGGAAAGTAAAGGTATCGCGATCGGGCAAAATCTACCCCTGCGAGTCCGCATAGACTTGCGCGAACCGTATTTGATTGCCCTACCTTGGGAAATTATGCAGCCTCAAGCCGGTCAACCGGCTATTTCTCTGTCGCAGCAACTGCTTTTCAGCCGCACTACCAGCAATGTTGAGCCTTTACCGCCCCTGCGTCCTGCCGATTCCCTCAGCATTTTGCTCGTTTTGGGACAAGCAGAACCTGGCCGCGGTGCTAATTCTGAATTTTCCAGGGGCAATAATCGTCATTTGCAGTTGGAAGCAGAAGCAGTCGCCCTAGCTGGGGTTCTGGAAAATGCTTTTCAAACCGACGACAGCGGTAAATATTTCGACATCAGCGTTCCGACTCGCGTCGATACTCTGATCGAACCTACTCCGGCGGAACTAATTTCTCGGCTGGAAACTCAAGCTTATAACATTCTGTTTTACGCCGGCCACGGGATACCTGGCCCTGACGGTGGCTTACTGTTTTTGGGGCCGGACACGGCGATTAACGGTACTGAATTGGCTCAGGTTTTGGTTCGATGCCGCGTGACGCTGGCGGTGTTTAATGCCTGCTGGGGAGCTCAGCCGGCGGTGGAAAGGCTGCATTCAAATAACGGCCAGCAACAGGCGATCGCCCGCAGCAGTTTGGCTGAGGTGCTGATCCATCACGGGGTGCCGGCGGTGTTGGGGATGCGGGACTCGATCGCCGATCGCGAGGCCCTGAGTTTTATCCAAACTTTTGCCCAAGCTTTGGCAGGACGAATGTCGATCGATCGCGCCGTCGCCGTCGCCAGACAGCAGCTACTGACACTGTACAAGTTCAATCAACCGGCTTGGACGTTGCCCGTACTGTATATGCACCCAGAGTTTGACGGTCAACTGACTGAACCGGTAGATGACCTGAAAACTGAATTGCCTTTGAATTCTTCTACTTGGCTGGGACGTTTGCCGTCTTGTGCTTACTTGCGGGGGCGCGATCGACCAAATGTCAAATCTAGCGAATCTGGCAATCAGGTTTGGCCCATTACTGCTGGTATGGTTCGAGTCGGACGCTGGGAAGAAAACGACGTAGTGATTCGAGAACAGTGGGTTTCTCAAAAACACGCGGAGATTTTCTGTCGCAACAGCATCGGCGATCGCGGGGGCGAACCTAGCTACTTCCTGCGCGATTTTTCCCGCTACGGGACTCTAGTTTTGGGTACAGACGGATGGGTGAGAGTTCACCACCAAGAACTGCTGCTGCAATCGGGTACTCAGCTAAAATTTGGCAGTTCTCAAGGTCAGATTTTTGAGTTCACTATTGAGGTTCCAAAAACTTCGGGCTACAGTGAGACTGATTGCGGAACTAATTAAGGTGCGGGTGTAGCTAATGAAGGCAATCGGCGATCGGGACACCAAAGTTCTCGACGCCCGTGTCTCAAGTCTGAAGTTAAAACAGTTACTCACCACTGGCAACTAGCACTTGGCAGAGTCCACCTTCTGTATTTTACTTGAACTACTTAGGTATTACATCATGGCTACCCAATCTCCTGATTCTCAATATTTTCGCGACTCACAAACTCAGGCGCAGATGGAACTTCTCACCACAATAGTTCAGACTGATGTTGCTTATCCTTGGAATCCCGCACAGCTTGAATCAGAATCTTATTTAACCGATCTAGAGCAAGAATTTGCCCTGTTTGATTCCTTCAGCGACAGCGATATAGCGGAGAAGTCGCAAGTTTTATTCGGACAACTAGAACAAATTTGGCTGGCGACTTCTCTACAAAAGTCTTTGCGCGAAAAATTTGCTCGGGTTCCTCAAGATTTTCTAGCCTGCATCGCTCAAAGCGTCCAAAACGCAACTGTTAAGTATCAATCTTTAGCTGACCAAATGGTTGAGTGCGTGTTAGATATTTTGCCTCAGTGGGCTGAGGAAGATTTGCAGGTGTTGGCGCGTCCTTTGGCTTATGCGATGCGAGAGGCTGATTCGTCCGCAGTGGAAGTGGTGATGGAGACTAGAAGACCTTGGGCCCAATTGTCGGAAATAGAACAGGCGAGAGTTGGTTTGGCTGTCGCCCGCTATGCAATCTCGCAATTAGAAATTTCTGATTAGTTTTTGACGGCTAGTTTTTTAGGCTGCGATCGCGGTAATTTTTTAAATTAATATAAAATCAATCTACCTTTAGTTAGATGTCACATTCGTCTAATTATTAGCCCCTAGGGATTGCTATCTCAAACGATAGCAATCCTATTTGATTTGTAGACATGATATTTTTTGGTTGAAATAACTGCAAAAAGTCGAAGAAGGCTGGCAGTAAACAGGAAAAACCATCAGAAATGGGGCAAAAAATTTGGTTTATAGGGCAATACGGTTTACTTAACACTATTTATGCGCCGGAGATCCCCCTCGCATCCCCCTTAAAAAGGGGAGTAGGGGTTGACTTTGAGAGCATTCTTGTCCCACCCCCTACTCCCCTTTTTTAACGGGGGTTAGGGGCGATCTGTCTTAAGTGAACAGTATTGGTTTATAGGGAGGCACGTTTGTAGTGTGAACTTTAGTCCGCAGAATTTTATGAGCACGTGCATTCCGAAAATCCAACCAGGTTTGTAGTTGTGCGATCGCACACAATCTCAAGAAGCTCTTGCTATACTTTGCCTGGACTGGATATTGCTGAGCTTTTTTAAAGTTATGACAGACTTTGGCAAACAGGGAAAGTGTATAAATTACAATGTCTTGTCGTGTTCGATCTCTATCGGATCTTTAGAAAAATGGTATGAACTATCATCGGAACCTCCGAGAAACCCCGTCGCTTTTAGCGCGGGGAGGGATAGGAGGCGAGTGAGGAGTCTCACCCCAACCGAAACCGACAATCGTTAGGTATCGGTAGGGAGAGGTGAGCGACGAATGAGCAATAAATCTATGCATGGCAAAAATAACTTGTTGTTGGTTAACTTTCGCTATATAATGGTGATATCAGCGAAAGCAATGTTTATGTACTCTACTCAGAAAAACCAACTACGCGACCTTGACAAAGCCGAATTCTTGGCGCTCAGAGAGTTGTGCAGGCTGAGTAAGAACCTCTACAATGTGGGTCTTTACACCGTTCGCCAATACTTTTTTGAAGAACGTAAACACTTGCGCTATGAGTCGGCTGTGCGATCTGTGCAAAGAGAATGAGAACTACCAAGCCCTCAATACAGACATTGCACAGCAAACATTGAAGGTGGTAGATCGAACCTTTAACAGCTTTTTTGGACTGATTAATGCGGTTAAATCTGGCACTTATCAACAGAAGGTAAGACTTCCTCACTACCAGCCCAAAGATGGGTATTTCGTGTTAATAATCCCTCGGATTAAAGTCAAAGATGGAAAGTTTAAAGTACCGATGTCCTATGCTTTTAAAAAGGAATTTGGAGATATAGTAATTAACTTTCCACAACGACTCGACCCCGCTCAGCTCAAAGAGGTTCGGATTCACCCTAAATACGATGCTCGATTCTTCGAGGTTGAGTATATCTCTAAAAGGGCAAATGAACCCTCCGAAAGGATTGCTGGTAGTTCTCTGGCGATCGATCTTGGATTGGACAATCTGGCAACTTGTGTTGACACCAATGGGGCATCCTTTATTGTGGATGGTCGCAAACTTAAATCTATTAACCAGTGGTTCAACAAGGAAAATGCTAGACTGCAATCTATCAAAGATCGACAGAAGATAGAAAAACTGACCGAGCGTCAGGCTCGGCTGTATATCAATCGTAGCAACCAAATCAGGGATTACCTGAATAAAGCTGCAAGACTCATAATCGACCATTGCGTTAATACTAAAATTGAATGCTTGATTGTCGGATTCAACCTTGGGATGAAGCAAGATATCAATCTTGGTCGTCGCACCAATCAAAACTTTGTCCAGATTCCCTTTTATACCCTGAGAAATAAACTTAGAACTCTCTGTGAGCGATATGGGTTGAAATACAAGGAGCAGGAAGAATCTTACACATCTAAATCCAGTTTGTTGGATGGCGATGAGTTGCCCCTCTACAATGCCGATCGGCCAGCTACTTACCAGTTTTCGGGTAAGCGAGTTAAGCGTGGATTGTATCGGAGTAAAGAAGGACATTTGATTAATGCTGACGCACAAGGCGCGGCCAATATCGGACGTAAAAGTAAGCAGAATGGTTTTACCGGACTGTCTAGAGGCTGCGAGAGCCCAGCCGTTACGAATGAAAGTCTACTGAGGCTTGATTTTCTTAAGAATCCCCGTCCGTTTTACGGCGGGGAGTGTCAAAAAATTGTCAGAATGTTAAAAAATGTAAATATCGTCAGTGGGGTGTGTCGGAATTTTCAACGGGATTAAAAAGTGAACAGCAGGAAACCTTGACAGTTGCAGATACGATCGGGAATTGCAAATTTTATGAGAAATTCAAGATGTGACCTTCAAGACTTGAAACGCCGCTTTTTTAGGTGGATTTCGCACGTACAGATGGCAACGCTAGTCGTGTTGGGGGTAGTTGCTTTCGCAGGTGCGATCGCCGCAGCCTGGTTTAGCGGTGAAGGTACAGTCAGCGGTATTTTTGCCACAATCAATACTTGGCAGCAAAACCCGCCTGTGTGGCTGCAAGTACCTGCTGCGAGCAAGATGTATTTGTTAGTGCCGACTTTCGCCCTCGTCTCGGTTGCTTTAGCTACCATTAAAATTTCGCCTCAACCACAGAAATGGTCGCGGGCTGTGGTAGTTGGCATAGTTTTGGCTTTAACCATTCGCTACGTTTTGTGGCGATCGCTAGTTACCCTAAATTTAAGCGATCCCCTCAACGGTATCTTTAGTTTGGGACTGTTTTTCCTAGAAATGCTGATGGTTGTCAGCAGCAGCATTCAAATGTATTTAATGCTGAGTATGAAAGACAGGCATCGAGAAGCCGATCGCATGGCTGTTGCAGTTGCAGAGGGAAACTTTGCCCCGTCCGCAGACATTTTCATCCCAACTTACAACGAACCAATTTTTATTTTGAGGCGCACAGTCATCGGCTGTCAAGCTTTAGATTATCCTAACAAACAAGTATATTTGCTTGACGATACAAAGCGCCCTGAAATCCAATTGCTAGCCAAAGAACTGGGATGCAAGTATATAACTAGACCAGATAACAGTCACGCCAAAGCTGGTAACATCAACCACGCCACAAGCCTAACAAATGGAGAACTCATTGTAGTTTTTGATGCCGACTTCATTCCCACTAAAAACTTTTTAACAAGAACAGTTGGCTTTTTTCAAAATCCAGAAATCGCCCTCGTGCAAACACCGCAAAGCTTTTACAACCACGATCCCATTGCCCGAAATTTAGGTTTAGAAAATGTGCTGGTGCCAGAAGAAGAAGTATTTTACAGGCAAATTGAAATCATCAAAGATAGTGCAGATAGCGTAGTTTGTGCTGGCACGTCTTTTGTAATGAGGCGCAGCGCGCTACAAACAGTGGGAGGCTTTGTCACAAATTCAATCTGCGAAGATTATTTTACCGGAATTCGGTTGTCAGCCACCGGGTATCGTTTAGTTTACTTAGATGAAAAATTGAGTGCTGGTTTGGCGGCTGAAAATATAGAAGCCCATCTAACTCAAAGATTGCGCTGGGCGCGAGGCACCCTTCAGGCATTTTTTATTGATTCCAATCCTTTAACGATTCGCGGTCTCAGATTCGTACAAAGGCTGTGTCACCTGGAAGGATTGCTGCACTGGTTTACCAGTTTAAGCAGGATTGTGTTTCTGTTGATGCCTTTAGCTTATGCGTTTCTTGGGGTACTTCCTTTGCGGACAAATGCGCGGGAATTGGTCTACTTTTTCCTGCCTTACTATTTGGTGCAAGTTACTGTGTTTTCTTGGCTGAACCGCAAATCGCGATCGGCTTTGCTATCAGATGTTTACTCGTTCGTCCAGTGTATTCCTTTGGCGGTGACGGTGGTGAGTGCCATGCTCAATCCCTTTCAGAAAGGGTTTAATGTGACGCCAAAAGGAATTGCGACCGATCGCTTTAGTTTTAACTGGAATTTGGGATGGCCTTTGATTTTATTGTTCGCAGCTACAGCATTCGGTTTGTTCCATAATTTAAACATTCATTTAGTTAAAAATATGGGCAGTTGGCAGGGAATATCAGCAAGTGCTGATTCGTTAAAAGGTGTGAGTGCGGGCTGGATTTGGAGCGCTTACAACCTGCTGATGCTGGGAATTGCGCTGCTAATTTTGGTGGATATTCCTAAGCCGGATATATACGAATGGTTCAATTTGCACAGGGTGGTGCAGTTGAATGTGGGCGGTCAAAGTTTTTGGGGAATAACTACTGTAATTTCAGAAAGTGGCGCTGAAGTTGCTCTGACTGAACGGCCGAGTTTTGCGGTCAAAGGTAAAGGGAGCAAACAGAGTTTTACCGCAGCAGAGATGTTACCCAAATATGCCGCTGAGACAAGTTTATCGCAGGGTAAAATCAGAGCGATAGCTCGCAGCGTAGCAGTCAAAGCGAGGATATCCGTAGCGCCGCCTGTGATGGAGTTGGACACCGAAGCTCGTTTTGGCAACTGTTTGATTGATTGCGACTCGGCGACTCTGGAAATTATGGAAGAGAAATGTTTGATTCCTGTGGCTAAGATTGAGTTGGTTAGCGAGAAATCTCACTTGGAGTCGAATTTTCGGGATGCAGCAGGGTGTAGTGTTGCGGAATTTCCGACTGTGCGAATTGCGTTCGATCGCCTAAACATGAGCCAACACCGCTGTTTGATCGAAATGCTGTACTGTCGCCCCGGCCAGTGGAAGCGCCAGGAAACGCCCGGAGAATGGCATTCGCTGTGGCTGTTGTTGAGAATTGCTTTGAAACCGAGGGCTATTTTTGAGAGAAACAGGCCGGTTAGGGCGATCGCAGTTTCCCAAGTTTAAAACTCATATCAAATCCGGTAGCATGGGAATTAATATTACCATAAATCAGGACACGGCATTGCCGTGTTCCTATTCCGATCAATTGTCTAAAAAAGACATTCAGATATCCTATCTATTATTTTTCCACAGTCAAAATTGATTGACAGAATATAAATGTTTTGATAACATAAATCTAGTTATATTTGTAAAATTTTGCGAACCTATGAAACTCAACTCGTCTTTGTTTTGTAAAGCGGTTTTAGTGACAAATTTACTCCTGGCATCTGTCACTACTTTCGGTATCGTTGCTCAAGCCCAGACAAGTAGCTCCACTAAAAATTATAAAGGTGTATGTAGTTTTTACGGACAAAATCAACGACAGGCACAAACAATCGGCTGCTCAGTCAAGCAGAGTCTCACCCAAATTACAATTACCTGGGAGGATGGATTCATAACTAATGTGGTGTCTTCAGAAGACGGTGTTTGGCAATCAATGCCATCTCGCTCGCTCGCCGGAGTTACATTTTATGCCGGTAGTGGACAAGTCTCTAGAGTTGAAATTTACGAAGGCCCTGGTAAAGGTATTCTTGTTGTCAATCCTCTTTGAAGAAAGACCAAAACAACCCCATTTCTTTTATTATGAAACAGGCTTTCCGGCCTATTCATAAAAGGTAAAGATCTCATAAACCGGATATCGGCACAAATTCATAACCGTAACTGGTGCGATTTCCCGGTTTAACAATTACTAATTGAACTGCTCGATTGCGATCGCCCGAAGGTAAAAAGCGAATCGGCCCCGATGCTCCTGTTGCCGAAAAATCTGACGCAGATAAAGCTTGTTGAATGCCTGTGCGAGTCGGATTGCGCCCTAATCCGACAATTAGCGCGATCGCCGCATCGTAAGCTAAAGCTGTGCGCCAACTGACTTCAGCATTCCAAAGTTGTTTCGAGGTTTGGGGAAAGTTTGACTGCGGATCTGCGAGAATGTGCCAAGGAACTGCTAACACCATATCTGTGGCTCCTGCGCCACCAATTTGCAGTGTTTTAGCACTATAAGCGCCGTCTCCTGCTAGTAATGGCAGCCGTTTGGCGTTGACTTGCACTACTTGCAAAGCTTGGTCGATAGTCGCCGAATTGGACGCTAACATCATGACTTCTGCTCCCTGGGCGATCGCACTTTTAACGCTTTCGGCAGCATTAAAATTCCCCTTAGCAAAGTCAAATTCCGATACGATTTGTCCGCCATCTCCGTAAACAGCAGTAGTAAATTCATCTTTTAAAGATTTGCTGTAACTGCTGGCAGAATTAAAAAATATAGCAACTTTTTGCTTTGGCAATTTTGTCAGCATATAGCGGGAAAGAGCATTCGCCGCAAATCGATCGCTCGGAACTGTCCGAAATATATTGCTGCCAACTCCTGAAAGCTGCACAGAGGTACTTGTCGGAGAAATTGCTACTAATTGATTTTGCTGGTAAATCTTGCTCGCTGCTAGGGTGGTGTCCGAACCAAAATGCCCGATTACTCCTAAAATTTCTGAGTTATTGGCGATCGCACTGGCAATTTGCGAGGCAATCTCTGGGTTGTTGTCGTCGTTAGCAATTAGCACTTTTAAGGGAGTCCCGTTAATGCCGCCCTTTTGGTTGATTTCATTTTGAGCTTGAGCGACTCCCCGCAGAATTTCTTGAGCAGCATTGATATCGGTGCCAATGGGAACCGCTGCGGCAATTGTGTAGGATTTTTGATTGCCGATACGGGCGTTGTTGAGGTAAATTAGTGCTTCGGGATCGTTGCGATTGGTTTGCAGTGAAGCTTGTAAGTCTGAAATAGCCGCGTTGTATTTGCCAGATGCGATCGCCTCTACTGCTGATTCTTTAGTTGTTGTTGCTTTTTCAGAAATTAACAGTTTTTTTCCGGCACTCAGACGCTGCTGAATTTGCTGCTCTGACTGCGATGAATTCCCCGTCGGGGGCTTAGAAAACGTCTGATTTTCGGGTGATAAACCTCCAGGAATGCCGCCGCGGCTTGTCAGCCACCAAATACCTGCACCGGCTAGCCCGATCGTAATTAGGAGTGATAATACCAAAACAGCGGTTTCGTTTTTTTGGGACATGGCTGCACAATTTTAGATTTTAAGTTTTAGATTCAGTCATTAGTGCGAGCGTCCCCGCTCGCGAACGTTATTAGTGCGAGCGTCCCCGCTCGCGAATTAGTGCGAGCGTCCCCGCTCGCGAACGTTATTAGTGCGAGCGTCCCCGCTCGCGAACGTTATTAGTGCGAGCGTCCCCGCTCGCGAACGTTATTAGTCATCAGGAAGAAGGAAGAGGGAAGAGGGAAGAAGGCTATAACGGCTATAACGGTTACGCGATCGGGTAAAAAGAAGGAAGAGGGAAGGAAGAGGGAAGAGGCAGGAGGCAGAAAAACCAATCTAATTATATTTTGACATTTTTTTAATAATCTTAGATAGTCATAGAGGCACGGGTACCGAGCAACGGGGTTTGATGGACGAAAATACAGAGGTTGCAGCCAGCCGAAATAGTAAAAAAACTAAGGTGATGAGGCCTTGTCCGTGCGATCGCCAACGGCTATGATTATTTAACCAGAATCCATCGAAAAATACCAAAAACCAGGCTGAGGGTTTTCTGCTGTATCCACTGTGACTTTCAAAAAGTGTGAGGAGCTAAACACTTTTGAATGCTGGATATCACACTTTTTTATTAACAAGCTATTTCTTAATTATATCTTTATTTTTTAACAAAAACCCGACAGTGCGGGAGTTGTCAACCATCACGGATGGTGCTGAAAGATTAAAGTTTTTTGAAGTTTAGCAAAAATCCTGAAATCTTTTGTAATATAAACAGGAAAGTTGAAAAAAATCTAAAGACAAACTAATTGCATAAAAGTGTCGCTAAGGTAGTAAAGATGACGGTTTCTTAGAGAAAAAGAGTGTTAAGCTCGGCTAAGCTCAGCCCAAGCAAAACCGCAATATTTAATTAAGCTCGATCGATAACAAAGGCTAAGGTAAAGTTCATGGCAAACTCAGTTTTAAAGGGGCCAAACGCAGCAGCAGGAGTGCAGTGGCAGCCAAAAGATATTATCCGCGGCCTAGTGTGGAAAATTGCGATCGCAACCTGGCTGTTAATGGCAGTAGGCAGCGCCACGCGCGTCATGAATGCGGGGCTCGCTTGCCCGGACTGGCCGCTGTGCTACGGTCAATTAATACCCGCAGCGCAAATGAATTTGCAGGTATTTCTGGAGTGGTTTCACCGTTTGGATGCAGCAGCAATTGGCTTAAGCGCGATCGCCCTTTTAGCACTTTCTGTCTTCTACCGCAGCCGCCTGCCGACTTGGCTGCCCCTCGCCAGCGCCGGCGCAGTATTTTTAATAGTTTTTCAAGGCATATTGGGCGGCCTCACCGTGACGCAACTGCTGCGATTTGACATCGTTACCGCTCACTTGGGAACGGCTTTACTGTTTTTTTGCGCCCTGCTAGCGATCGGTTTTATGCTGACTCCTTACGAAGCTACAGGCAATACAGGCAAATTAGCATGGGTAAGTTCGATCGCAGCACTGCTAGTTTATCTCCAAAGTCTGCTAGGAGCATTAGTCGGCTCTAGATGGGCGCTGCATCAATGTTTTGGTTCCTCAGAATTGTGTTCGGTAATGAACAGCCACATCGCCGGCATCGTACCAGCTACCGCAGCAACTTTAGCAGTAGCAGTCATGGCTTGGCGGCAACCAGCACTCCATTCAAACTTGCGAAAATTAGGGAATTTAGCGAGTCTTTGTCTGATTGCTCAATTAGTTTTGGGATTGGCAACTTTCCGGCTGCACCTTCAGGTAGAACCGCTGACAGTCGCCCACCAAGCAGTCGGCGCAGCATTGCTGGGAACCCTGCTAGCTTTTAGTGTTTTGTCGTGGCGCGATCGGGTTTTATCAGCTTGAAAGTCAGATCGTGTCCGGTAGCATCGTTGTTCTATGATGCAAAATCTTGTAGGGGCGGGTTCACCATTATTCTCGATAAAAGCCAACAGTTTCATAAACCCGCCCCGCCCATACAAGCATGAATCAACCGGACATGATAGACAAGGCAGATTTATCTATTCCTTGAGCAACAGGTGCCTGATTTATCCCTCGGTGGGGGCGGGTTTATCAATCTTTTCACCTACAACAAATATCTCTTGTAAACCCGCCCCTTGTATCTACGAAGCAATGACAACTGACAACTAACAAGTAACAACTAACAATTAATAACCGATGCAAGAAGTTCTTACAAACAATAGCCCTCGCCTCCACGAAAACTTTTCGCAAGTGGTGAAAAGTTACTACCAACTTACAAAACCGAGAATTATTTTACTGCTGCTAATCACCACATCAGCCGGAATGTGGATGGCCGCCAAAGGAGAAGTCGATCCGCTATTACTGGTATCAACTATTACCGGAGGCGCTTTAGCTTCCGCGTCGGCGAATACGATTAATTGCGTCTACGACAGCGACATTGACTATATCATGGAGCGCACGCGGTGGCGGCCGATTCCTTCCGGGCGTGTCAAGAAACGGGATGCTTTGATATTTGCGATCGCCCTAGCGACAATCTCCTTTACATTACTGACAGTTGTCGCCAACTTATTAGCCGCCTTGCTAGCAATGTCCGGCATCGTTTTCTACGTCCTAATTTACACTCACTGGCTGAAGCGCCACAGCGTCCAAAACATCGTCATCGGGGGTGCAGCAGGGGCGATTCCCCCGCTAGTTGGGTGGGCTGCGGTGACGGGAGATTTGAGTTGGGGTGCGTGGCTGCTGTTTGGGATTATCTTCCTGTGGACACCGCCGCATTTTTGGGCATTAGCAATGATGATTCGCGACGAATACGAGGGAGTAGGGGTACCGATGTTGCCAGTAATTGAGGGCGACGAAGAGACAGCGCGCCAAATTTGGATTTACACGTTATTGATGCTTCCTGCAACTTTGCTGCTGGTGTATCCGTTGAATTTAGCGGGGCCAGTGTATGCCGGTACTGCGATTTTCCTCGGTGCGATTTTTGCCCAAAAGGCTTGGTTGCTGTTGCAGACTCCAGAAGATAAGAAGGTTGCGCGATCGCTCTTTAAATACTCTATTCTGTATCTGATGCTATTGTGCGCTGGAATCGTAGTTGATAGTTTACCTGCGACTCACAACTTTACTACTGCTGTTGTTCACAATGTGCACACTTTAATTAGTGCCGTGGTGATGTAGTAATAAGTTAAATTGCCATTATTAAAATGAAGCCCGCATCTTGCGGGTTTTGTTTATGGTAAAATAACAGTAGTCATTCTCCCATCTGCGTTCATCAGCGTTTATTTGCTTTGATCTGCGGTAAAAAAAGAACGCTCGAAAATCGCTACAATTAAGCTATTAAATTTGCCTGCAATACTATGATTGCCATCCCCTCTGGATTTAGCCCCGAAGAGTATCTTTCCCTGGAACATGACAATACAGTCCGCCATGAATATCAGCGCGGCTTAGTCTACGCAATGGCGGGAGGTAGCGACGATCATGATGAACTGTCGTTGAATCTAATTGAACTTTTGCGCCAAAAGGTTCGAGATAGTTGTTGCTCTGTGCGATCGGGTAATGTGAAGGTGAATTATGCGGATGAGTTTTTCTATTATCCCGATGCCTTTGTGACGTGCGATCCGCGCGATCGGAGCGATCGCTATGTGAAGCGCTATCCTAAGTTGATTGCTGAGGTGCTGTCTCCTTCGACTAAAAAGTTTGATCGCACTGATAAGTTTGAGGATTATCAACAGTTGGAGTCCTTGGAAGAGTATGTTTTAATCTCGCAGGATGAGATGCGAGTAGAGTGTCGCCGTCGGGTGAAAGACGGGACTGGGGAACGTTGGGAAACGGTGGTTTATGGTGCGGGCGATATCGTGATGTTACAGAGTATTGAGCTTGAAGTTGCGATCGCAGAATTATATCGCGGTGTGAGTTTCGATCGATAAATGAAGTAAACTATAGACAAAGGTTTCAAATTTGAAAGTTTTGAAGAAATATGCTAAATATAAAATTAAAAGTGGAGGAAAGTTTTGATGACTGAGAATGCCGTGAAAGTAGATATCTCATTTCAATCACTGCTGGAAGCTATTTCGTCACTGGGAGTTGCTGAAAGATACAAGATATGGGAATTTTTGGAAGCTGAATTATTCCCGAATGAGGACGATTCTCCCGAAGACATTGCTGAAATTGAAAATGAAAACTTTCCACTACTCACGGAGTTGGGCATTCCGTTGGCAGCAGAGTGCAAGGCGTTATAATTAAAAATGCAAAATGCAAAATTCCAAATGGAAGCTACAGAGGAATCGGGAGTATGAGGAGATATGCAAATTGTTTGGACAAAACACGCCCAGGAACGTCAGCTACAATGGGAAGAGCGATTGAAAATTACCAGGGAAGAGGTTGAGGCGGCCCTAACCAATCCTCAACAGATTATCGTGGAAGATGATGTCTTGGTGGCTCAAATTAAACGAGGCAACGGTCTTCTTAGAGTACCCTTTGTTGAAATTGGCAAAACCAGACGAATCTTAACTCTGTACTGGACAAATCAAGTTAAGCGATATTGGCAGGAGAATACCGATGAAAGTTAAATACGATGCAGAAGCAGACATTCTGATTTTTATCTTCCGTGATGCGTTTCCAGCCAATGCTATCTCTGAACCTGGAGGCGTGATTGTCAGTTATGACGAAAATGATGAACCAGTTAGCATCGAATTTCTCAATGCCTCCAAACGTCAACTGTTGAATCCTCAAGAGCTCATGCTAACGATCGCAACTTAGTTGATGCACTTTGTCGAGGTGGCACAGCAATATTGTCAGCTTTCTTGATTTAGCTATTTTTCAAGTATTTACCCAAAAACTCTAACTGGTTCACCATTTCCTCTGCTGTCTTATTAGCAGTTAGTTCCATAATGGCTCTGACTTGCTCACCAACAGAATAGTCTTGCGATATCAGCGCAATGCCAGCATGAGATTCCTCTCCGATCAGAAACTCAGTATGTAACTGACAGAAGTCTCCAATATTGTGACTGTACAGCACTCTGTTTTGAGTGGTAGCTAGCCGAAGTTGTTCTTCGTCGATTAATCCTTCTGTTTGAGTTTCATTGACGGTGGTTACATCAACTTGACGCGATCGTAATGCCCGTAGAAGAGACTGATCTTGGGAATCTTCATCTAGGTAAATCTTAATTTCACTCATGCTTCTTTACCAAAGTTGGTGTACAAAGCTTCTAGACGCTTGGCTTCTGCTGCTTGATGGCTCAAATCAGTTTCAATTTCTGCGGTGTTGGCATGATAGTAGGTGAGTGCGGCGTAGACTTCGGCGAGGGTGAGATGAGAAATGCGATCGCAAATCTCTTCAGCATTCAATCCTCGCTTGTACCAGGTGACAATCCGGCGAACGGTAACGCCTTTACCGAGGATGTGAGGACATCCACCGTGCAATCCGGGAGTGCGTGCAATGAGCGTACCAATGTCAATAGATACTGCTGTGGTCATAAACTATCGAAGTTTGAAGGGACTAATCTCTATTACAGCATAGCGATCGCAGAATTATATCGCGGTGTGAGTTTGGGGCGATAAATGAAGTAAGCTAGAGACAAAGGTTTCAAACAATTTTAACCAATGCCAGCATCCGTTGCTTATCTGTTTGACAGAATCACGGTGAACCCAAGACAATGTGGCGGTCGTCCCTGCATCCGGGGAATGCGGATTCGAGTCATCTGTCTCAAGGAAATTCTGACAGCAGCATTACCCAATGCGATCAAGCTTTTACGTTCTGGGGAAAGTGTTGTCGAGATTACAGGTAACTAGAGATTGACTTTTGGAAACCCTAAATGTATAGTTAGGAAATGTGCATTTATATTTAAGTCAAAATAAATAAAAGCTAGAAACTCTAAACCTCTTCCAAAATTATGTCATTCAGTGATCCTACTCCCATTCGCCCAGAACAGACAGTCCAAATTCCGGTTTTATTACCCAATGGAGCAACCGCCAAAATAGAAATTGCTCGGATTGGTGGTAGACAAGATGTTGGTTTTAGTGTCAAGCCACTGATAGAGATCAGTGAGGCAATCGAAGGCATTGTACAAGCGGTAGCGATTCCTATCCAAAAGGTAAAGCCCCAAAAGGCAACGATTAAGTTTGGGATAGAGCTTGCAATGGAATCCGGACAGTTGGCGGCTGTGATTGTAAAGGGTTCTGGAAAAGCAAATTTGGAAATCACATTGGAGTGGGAACAGCCACCCACAGCTAAGAGCTAAGCGATGGATAAATCTCTAGAACAGTTATTGCAGCAGTGTACTGTAAAGCTCTCTGTGGCAAACATTTATGGATGGGGAACAGGCTTTTTTGTTGCTCCGGGGCTGATTTTGACCTGTAATCATGTGGTGTCTGGGAATGCGAACCAAGCAGCAGAGATTGGAACACAAGTACAAGTGCGTTGGCAAGAACAAGTAACTTTTGCTGAGGCAGAAGTTGTAAAGAGTTTTCCAAACCCCTATGACCTAGCATTGCTAAAATTTAATCATCCTAAAAAGGGTAAATTACCTTGTGTTCGTTTGAGTCATAACTTCGCCTCCAGTGACCGTTTATATTTATTCGGTTACCCCCATCCCGAAAAAGACCATCCGGACGGTTGTCCAGTAACTGTCAATTGTGAAGGAATCACTGGAGAAAAGCATATTAAGTTGAAACTGGGGCAAATCCAACCTGGAATGAGTGGTTCAGCATTGCTGAATCAGGAAACAGGAATGGTTTGTGGAATTGTTAAGTTTACTCTTGATTGGAGTATGCCTCTTGGTGGTGGTGCAGTTCAGGCAGTTGAAATTCTTCGCCTCTTTCCTGAACTGAAAGACCTTCAGCGGCAATTTCATCAGAATGATAAGCAGTGGAAGACGTTTGCGAGGAAGTCCGCGACAAGGGGGATGTACAAGCTTCCTGAACGATCAATAAACGAAGAAATTCTCTTGCTGAAGACGAGTGAAGAAGTTGTTCAGAGGCTTGGCAGGAGTCTTTATGATTCGGTTTGGATTGACTTGGGTATGCAATTGCAGCCGGATAAGGTCGATTGTCCTTTTGATGCCGAGATTATTATTGGACCTAAGCCTTCTCAGCCTCTTCAATCTGGAACTTCAATCGTTGATGTTTTTGATCGTTCGGAAATTGCAGGAAAGCTTCTGATTTTGGGCGATGCAGGATCGGGAAAGACAACTGAGTTGTCAAAACTGGCGGAGACTTTGCTTGATCGGGCTGAGGAAAATATCAATAATCCCATTCCTGTTTTTTTCAGCCTTGCATCATGGCAATGGAATGAGTCTATCCATAATTGGATGGTTCGCGAGTTTGTCCCACGTGGAGTTCCTAAGCAAGTTAGTAAAGATCTACTCAAGGCAGGTCGGGTATTACCTTTACTGGATGGCTTAGATGAGTTAGAGGTTACGAAACAAGAAGCTTGTGTAAACGCCATTAATCGATTTATCGGAAATTATGAACATCAATATTTGGTTGTGTGCTGTAGGAAGGAAGCATATGAAAATCTTGATGCTAAGTTACAGTTGAATGGAGCAATCAGTTTGCAAAGTCTGAGCGATCAACAAATTGAGGTTTATCTAACTGAGGTTGGGCATGAGGAGCTTTGGGAAAAGCTGAAGGAAAGCAGTAAGCTTCTAGATCTTGTTCGGACTCCTTTTCTGCTTAGTATTTATGTGATAGCAGCGCAGGAAATATCGTTTAAGGAGTGGCAGAAAATAGAGACGGAAAAGGAACGGTTGCGGTATTTGCTAGATGCTTACATCATTAGAATGTCGAAACGAGCTGAGAGAAAACCTATATGGTTTCATAAAAAAAAAGAGCATGAGCAGAACTTTATAGAAAAATGGATTGCTTCTATCGATCGGCATAATTATATAGACGAATGGCTAATTATTATCGAAGAATGGCTGAATTTTCTCGACAAAAAGTTTTACAGAGAGCGTAGAAAAAAGATGCTAAAAAGCTATTTGATCTATCTGGCTAAACAACTTATGAGAGATTCAAAAACAGAGTTTCTTGTCGAGAATATGCAGCCATCATGGCTATTGAATAAAAAAGCCAGGTTGATGTATAGCATAATCATTTCAATGATTTTATTGATATCAATTAATCTGTTATTTGAATGTAATCAGCAAATACATGAAAATATTAAGCCAACTTTCAATTTTGGTGTCTTTACAATGATACTCATGCAGATGGTTCCAGTGAAACCTAATTATATCATGACGGGTTATGTTGTATTTAACTGCATATATTCAACACCTTTACTTCTTAAGTGGTTTGGAATTACACCTGATCCATTTTTACTATGGTTAGATATATCAAATATATGGAGAGGTGAATGGCTCAACATTATTTCAAGCTTTTTGAGTTTTTTAGAAATGCTTCCCTATTTAGCTTTCTTCGCTGTCATCTATGCAGTTTCATCATTTTTTTTATTGCCTTTTATTAATTTAGTTACATTTGCTATTGGCATTCCTGTTAAAATATCTGAAGTTTCTAATACTACTAATGATAATGAGGTAAAAGATGAGCATGAACATGAACTGATTGAAGTTATTGAAGATATTGAGTGGATTACATTTTTTCCAATATGTTTAGCTGCTATTATTTTATTTCCAATTGTATTTTTGGCTTTGTTATTAATCATTAGTTTGCTCCTAGGTATCACTTTTGGAATCATGGGGACTGTCATAATTCCGTTGTTACTACTAATATTTGGAAAAGGTTTTGACTATTCGACCTATCCTGATTCTTTCCGAATGGTCTGGACGGAGGCAGCACCAAAAATTTCTGCTTCTGTGTTATCTTCTATTTTTCCATATGTGTTGCCATCAGGAATTTTTTCTGGTTTGATATATTCTTCAATTATTGGGTTCTTTTCCAAAAAAACCATTAGAAAAATTACTTTTCCTAATCAGGGCGTTAGACAGTCATTCTTCGGGTGTATAGTCGCATTTTTAGTATCTTTTATATTTTGTGCAGCAATAATCGCCATATATTTCCATACTTCAAGTAATAATCTTCTTCAAGATGTTGGCAAGAGCTTTATCAACTCGGTTTTCCCTCCTCACTGGTTTGCTACTTTGTTAGGACTATGTTTGGGTTTGCGTTTTGGTGGTAAAACTTGCATTCAGCACTTCTCGCTACGTCTAGTTTTATGGGGGAGTAAATTAATTCCCTGGAACTATGCCCAATTCCTAGGTTATTCTACTGAGCGTCGCTTTCTTCAGCAAGCTGGTGGACGTTATTGGTTCATTCATCGATTTTTGCAAGAACACTTTGCTGAAATGCCATTGAATAAAAATGTGACGCGATAGTGAGTCAGCTCGGGTGCATCTCAGTTTTGCAGAAATACCAAGCTCGGCGTCTGAAACCCTTATTATCTCGTATAAATTTGCCAAAGTGAGATGCACCCGTCAGCTCTCAAAAGATAGCCTTTTTTCCCCCTAAAAAAATAGAGCAACTGCTAAGGCTTAAATCCGATCGCCCACACCAGTCTTGTTATCATTAAAATCAATGGTTGCCAAAGAGAGCTTAGACACTAATAGGTGAATGCCATGCAAGCTAAACTTCAAGAACAACTTTCTCCTGCTGATGCTGAAGTTATTTTGGGACGTTTGCCAGAACGAATTAAAGCGGCTCTAATTGCGCGTGCTGCGGAAATTGAATATCCGATCGCAGCGACGATCGAAATGGCGATCGCCAGTTTTCTCGATACAGAAGCATTAGGTTTTGTAGATTGCAAACCAGGACGCGGACAGTAACACCGAGAAGAGGTGTCAAAGTTTACGGTATACTTCGTTAACGCACCCTACAAGAGCCACGTTAAGCTAAAAACAGACAACAGAGAGCCAACCTACCCAAAAGGTGAATATCAATGGTTGCGATCGCCCAAAAAACCCTTTCCTTCGAGGAATTCCTCAACTGGGATGACAAATCCGGCAGATCATTCGAGCTAGTCAATGGAGTTGCCCTGCCCCTGAGCGAACCCACAGCCAAACATGAGGATGTCGTCGATGGTTTATGTCGTCTCTTGGTGGATCATTGCCAATCCTTGAACCTTCCCTACATTCCTCGACAAAGTAAACAAGTCAGATTGAACGCTGCCCCGGGCGAAAGTGAATCGAGTCGTAAAGCTGACATTCTGGTGTTTGCCAAGGAAGAATGGGTCAGAATGCGTCAAAGTTCTGCCTCTGCTGCGGCTTATATTCCACCTCCCTTGGCGATCGAAGTTGTTAGTACGAATTGGCGGGATGATTACCGCATCAAATTGAATGAGTATGAAACTTTAGGAATCCTGGAGTATTGGATTGTTGATTATGCAGGGTTGGGAGGCGTTCAGTATATTGGCTCTCCAAAACAGTCTACGGTGACTATCAACCGCTTAATTGATGGTGAATATCAGGCGCTGCGATATCAAGGAGAAGCCACTATTGTTTCTCCAACTTTTCCTCAATTGGTATTAACGATCGCTCAAATCATTGCAATGACAGAAGTTTAGCATTTGCAAATTATTTGTAGGATACTTTGTATTGCCAAAAAAATACTAATATCCGAACCCGGTTTCTGGACACCCATATTAATTTGACTGAATCTGTGCGTTCAAAACCTTAGAAATTCGATCGCGCGTTTCCTCCAAATGAGCCCGCGTATAAGCATCCGCACTCCGATCCAAATTCCGAATACTCTTGCTCAAACCCTCCCGCAACTGCCGCAACTCGTACCACGCCAGAGTCCGCGCATCCTCAGGTGTACTGGTTTTTCGCAGCACCATTCCGATTAAAATCGCCAAATGTTCTCGCTGCAACGATCGCCTAAAAGTCGAAATTTGCATCTTCTTGGACGGCTGCAAAACCTCTTTCCAAATATCGTTTTGCAAAGTATCGAACAATTCTGGTAATTTCAAAGCGCTTTCCGAGGCTGATTTTAACTCCGCATCCCGCAGTCTCGCCAGCCGCACTGGAGATAGCAACACTCGCAGCACAAATCGCTGCATAAAAGTAATTCGATCGCCGATCGGGTAATCTAGAGGAAACACCAAAGCCGGACTTCCCCAGTGCTCCCAGCGCGCAGGCGCTAATTTATTTAGCAAATCCGGCGCAAAACTAAACGCATCGCTTGCAAATACGTACTTGTCCAGTGTAGCCAAAGCTTCTCGTTGTTGTGAAAGCTCGATCGGCACAAACGGCAATTTTCCCTTCGCATCTCCCGGGCGAATCCGACTAAACGACTGTCCGCCGACGTACAAAGTAGCATTCATCACCTGCTGAAAATAATACCCGAACACCGAATCAAACATCACCCGCAGTTCGTTATAACCGTCTTCCCCAACCGGAATTCGCTTTTCTAAACGCTTCCACATTGCCTTAGCATTATCCAATTGCCATTGCGAGTACCTCAGCATATTGTTACTGAGATCGAAGGCATTTGCAGCGGGATCGAGATTGTCAACAGTATCCTCATCCGGCGCATAAGCTAATTGCGGTTCCCCCGCGCGACTGGCAATTTGTTGCAGCGCTGGTAAGTCGCTGTTGGGGTTGGCGCCACCAAGAACTTTGTAACCGTACTCGATCGCCCAATCGTCATAAGGCCCTACAATCGTCGGATAATAATCGCCCTGTACAGTTCCCTGCGGTGCCAAATTAATCGGCAGGTAATCCATCACCGACGCCACCATACCTTGGGCGCGAGCTACCTGAGTATTGTTCAAATCCTCCGGTTGCAGCATTGTACTGCCGTGAAAATTGTGCCTCAAACCAAGAGTGTGACCGACTTCGTGTGCAGTCAAATTTCGGATATAATCATTAACATAATTCTCCAGCACCGGACTGCTAGGCGCTGCATTGTCCAGCAGAGACATCGACATTGCTCCGATCGCAAATTGCCGGCTCGATTCCAACCCAAAACACATATCCGAACTCAGCATCAACCGCGATAAGGGCGATCGCTTTTGTTCTTGATATCTTTCCACCAAAGTGGGCAAATCATCAACAATTCCACCCGGAGAATTCTCCCCGCTGCTTTTGCCTAAATCTGCATTTTCGAGCATCGGCAAATAGCGAGAATACATCCCGAACTGACAGGGATTGGTATTAGAGCCGTTTCGGCCTTGAAAACTCTTTGCTAGCGATCGATTTTGTTCTACCAAAGACCGATATCCCTGTTTGATTAGCCGGACAATATTAGCATCCAACAAAATATCAGCATCCAAGATTTCCCCGGTTAGCGGGTTAGTGCGAGACGGCCCGAGTCCGGCAAAATCTGACTCAAAAGAACTCGACCACCTAATAGTATTGTAGCGGACATCAGCCGGATCCCATTTAGCATTGTCCGGCATTTGTTTGACCTGAATTGCCTCTGTAAAACCTGCTTTTTCAAAAGATTTGTTCCACTCCAAAATGCCATCGCGAATTGCATTGCGGTATTCTAGAGGGACATTATTTTCAATCCAAAAGACGATCGGCTGCACCGGAGGCGACATCGGCGCCGTCGGGATTTGCTTTTGCAAATGCCAGCGATTGATGTAGCGCACAAAAGGCTCCCGACTGCTCTTGTCAGAAAAGTCTTTATATGCTGTCAGAAAATAGCCGACTCGCTCGTCTGCAAGTCTGGGGCGGTAGCCGTTATTGAGAGGCACTTCCGAGAAACTGTAGTGAATGCGGAGGTTAAAAGCCCGACTGTCAGGAATCGAAGGTAAATAGTTAACTGCACTGTCATTATCGCTGGAAAAACCGTAAATAGAAGCAATTTCTACATTCAGCGGAAACGCTTTCACATCTTTAAAATAAGATTTGTCTTCATCGATCGAGTAAGCAGCACCCAAAATCGCCGGCAAAATCGCTTTAACCCCCGGTAAGTCGCGCTTTTCGCTCATCAGCAAATCGCCTAAGTCTATCAGCAGAGTTTGCCTTTGCGGATGAAGGCTTTTGAGTGGTAAAGAATAGAGAATCGACTCGCTAAATGCCCTTTCCACCGAACCCGCTTGCGGGTCGCCCGGACGAGTGCGAAAATAGATATTCGGTATGACAAACTCGACGTTATTTTGGACTCGCCGCAGTTGAAACAAGAAATCGCCGATCGGCAATCCGCTCAAAATTCCCCCTTCCCCTAAACCTGATGCCAATGTGACGAAACACAGAAACTTTTTATCCAGTTGCTGCGGTTTAATTTCTAGATAAACTTTATTAGTTGCCAGATTGCGGTAAAGGGTAAACAGTCCTTCAAACTTTTGCGCGTCTTTGACAACTTGCTCGAAGGGTTGCAAAGGTTGTTGTTCGCTGCTGGGCGGCGGAGTTGATAAAGCAAAAGGTAAAAATAAACCTTTATACAAACTAAACAGGAAAAATGCTAGAGATAATATAAAAAATATTACAGGCAGATTTTTGCGGGGATTTTTCATCAGTTTGTTTCTGCTAACTTCCGAAAAAAATAATCTTTTCATGTTCAGTGTCCAGTTGCAGGAAAGAAGTGTTTTGAGATAGTCGCATCCCAGGATTAACGATTGAAATAACAATCATTAATATTGCTGAACCCGCCTTTACAATAAGATTTAAATCCTTTAAATTCTAACAACAGCTAGCGATAGTTTTATCCTTGACGAGGGTGGTGACTAGAAACCGGGTTTCTCTGAGATTTTTGCGTTTAGTAATGAGAAACATTCGTAGAAACCCGGTTTCTGAGATCTGCCGTGGGGGCTAGAAACCGGGTTTCTACGAGATTTTACGACGAGTCACGAGAAATCTTCGTAGAAACCCGGTTTCTGAAATCTGCCGTGGGGGC
>NZ_JAEQCE010000119.1:0-5783 GCF_020738665.1 Microcoleus sp. PH2017_08_TRC_O_A | reverse complement strand
GTTTCTGAAATCTGCCGTGGGGGCTAGAAACCGGGTTTCTACGAGATTTTACGACGAGTCACGAGAAATCTTCGTAGAAACCCGGTTTCTGAAATCTGCGTGCGTCTAGGAGTATTTTCCCCGCTATCTCCATCGAACATAACAGACAATCTAGATACCCACTAGCTTACTAACTTCTCCCCCTCTCCCCCTCTCCCAATCTCCCCCTCTCCCCCTCTCTACTTCTTCACAGGCCAGGGAATCATCGGATCTTGAGCCAAGCGCTTGGAAACTGCAACAGCACCATAACGGTTGAGGTGGCTTGGGTCAGAAAAAGATTCCCGTGCTTGGGGCAACAATAAACTATTATCTCGGAAAATTAGTCCGGTTTGAGCTGCTAATTGTTGCATATATTGCCGGAATTCTTGTTCGTAACCTGTCCGCACCGGATCTAAATAATCGGCAGTCAGAGGCATATTGACAAACACGAGATTGATGTTGCGAACTTTGGTAAATTCGATCATGTTTTTGAGCGCTACAGTTTGTTCCCCTGTCAATTTAAAATCTTGATAGTCGGTGTCGTAATATCCAGATACTTTGGCGTGTTTCTGAAAGTAAGTATCGGGATTGAAGCGGATGTCGATCGGCAAAAAGCCGTTTGGTTGAAACTCGCTGGGTGCTTTACCCGCAGCAGTTAGCTGGGCGTTTTCAGTGGTTTGTTTATCGTCGTCGGCTGCGGTTTGGGGGCTTTCGGTGACAACAGGGGCTGCTGGATTCGCGATCGATCGCAAAAACCCTTTCAGCCGATCGCGCTTTTTGTAAGTTGCAGAACTATCCACCAACTTTTGACTCAGAAATTGTTGAACATTCGCTTGACTTTGTTCCAAATTGTGCACCAATTCACCAGCAGTCGCGATCGGATTTTTGGCAGTTTCCTTAGATGTTGGGGATTCTAATGGATTGGTGCGGATCAGAAAACTACCCCGAGCCAATTGTCTGTAACCTTCGGAAGAGGCGATCGCACTAAAAGTCAAATCCGGCCGCCCGCTGTTGAGAGCCCTCGCCCCGTCCGCCAAAACCAGTAATTTCGGCAATTGTTGCGGTGGCAAAATCCGGCGGACGATCGAATCTACCACTTGCAGAGTAGCTCCGTTCACCCCAAAATTGTAAGCCTTCAGCCCCGGATAGCCTCCAGCAGCCAAAGCCGTTTCCAACACCGCCGGGTCGATACCCCGCAGCGCCCTAGAACTCCCGACAATTAAAATATCCGGCGGTTTTTTGTGCTGGCGGATGTACTCTTGGTAGCGCGCAATCTGCTCGTCAAGCTGCTCGCTCCTCAAAGTCGGAAACACCGGAGCAGCCGAAACATCAGCTACAGGAACGCTAGTATTTCCCGGTTTCGTAAACCCAGAACCGTTGAAAGCCTTTTCTTCACTCGCGGACGGCGATGCTTGTAAAGGAATTTGAGGCAAATTCACTTCTTGAGACTCGGGAATCGGGACTGAAGAGCCAGAGGGAGAGGGAGAATCCGGATTCGTGAGAGAGGCTTGAACGTCGCTCTGAGGCTTGGGGGATGAATTTTGACAATTTGGGCCGTTGCAAACTTCGGAGGCTCTAGGAGCTTGACTAACCGTCGCAGATTTAAGAAATAGACCCAGCAACCAATCGGTATTGAAGGTGATCAGACAGCCGGCGATCGCCCAAATCAAAGCCATTCCCGCCGCGCGATCGGCTCTCACGCCTCCCGGCGCAGCAGCATTCATCGACAAAGCGTCGTTGGGAACAAACAAACCCGAAGCAACAAGCGGCTGCACCACAGCTTGAACCAACTGCTCGCCCAACTGGTAACCGGGGAGTCTAATTTTGAAGCGCGGCCGCGAGGAGTCCGGTGCGGGAGCATCGAACACCAAATTATCGCCCAGAGCAGAAAAACTCCCATCTGCCACCGACGGCGCAAACTCCGGCACCGCTTCCTTAGACAAGACAGCCTGTTGCGAGGGAGCCGATGCGGTTGTTGGTGCTAATTCCCCGTCAACCGCCATTTTGAGATCGATACCGTAGCGCCACAGGGGCATTTTCTGACCGGCGCGGCGCCCGTAGACTCGCACAAGAGCCACTCCCGGAATTTGTAACTGCCGCAAGAATTTAGCCACCGGCGGGCCTACCTTCGACTGAGCAGGGCAACTCAGAGCTTCAGTCATGACGTGCAGCACGTTGGCTTTGTGCAGCGCCACAGCCCGAATCCCTCCGGTTTCCAGCTTGCGGTTGAGATTGGGATTGAGAAACCTGTTGAGCAAGAAAGTCAAGGCTAATTGGTCGCCCTCGGCTGCCAATATCCTCGGGTTTGGAGCTAAGTCGGGGTGGTGGGCTGCTGGTAAGTCTATCCAGTCAATCCACACCGGCGACTCCGGCTCGGTTGTGCTGTCGCTGGCCGGTTCTACGCCGTAGAGGGTAGCTGCGCGGATGCCTTGGGGCGCGAAGGATGCTAACAAAGGGGCGATCGCATCGGTGGTTTGCTGTTTGTCAGGGTATTCTTGTCGTTTGGGTTTTTGTCCTTTTGTGACTGTTTTGCTGCAAAACAGGTGCAGAGTTGCTTCTTTGAGGGTGGCTCGCACTTCGACTGTTGATGTCGCCAAGTGTTGGTTGAGCAGTTTGGCGATCGACTGTACGTCTCCCCAGCGGGCCCATTCCTTGAGGATTGTGTCCGGTGGCGTCAAATCGACTCGCAGCACCCAGTCCGGCTTCGATTCGCCTGCAACTTGGCTGCCGATCGCAGCTTCCCGGAAGTCCTCTAGTTGCAGTTTCCGCAGCCTAGCGGCGATCGGTTCTGCGAGCAAGGAGGGTTCGGGGCTGTAAGCTGACTCGCACAGCACTAACAGCCGCCGTTCCTTGGACTTGAGAAGTTCTGGCGCATTGGGGTGCTGGGTTTCCCGGCTGCTTTTGGCTTCTTTTTCGCGAATGCTAACTTTCACCGAAACACCCATCGGCCCGAGGATTTCGCTGAGATAGCTGGCGATCGCATCTGGATAGCCCCGGCGCGCCAAAGTTTCCGCTGAAACGGTCAAAGTGCCGCCGCCATCACTGTCACCGGAGCCTGTTTCGGGGGATTGAATCAAAGCCACCGCGCCGCGACTTGCCTGCTGCTGCGTGGATGTTTGCGGTGCTGGCGCAGAAACGGGGGGACTGAAAGCTTCCCGAGTTGCCGAAGTGTCGATCGTCACTGGGGAAGTTTCAAAAACTTCTGGATATTCAATCCGGGAGGCCGTGGGGAAACTTTCGGTATCAAAATCCATTTCTTCCCGCACCTGAGCCATTGGTACTGGAGTTTCTACCGCTTCTGGTTTCAGTTTGAGGTTGCGGTTTTCATTTTTGAATTTGCCGAAGAATCCGCCGCCTTTACGACTTGTTGGCGGTTCGCCCTCGGGGGGACTCGCTGGTGGTGGCACTTCGGAAACTTTTGGTTCCGGTTCCGGTTCCGGTTCCCGTCGCTGTGGCTGTCGCTGTCGCTGTTTGCCGCTGCAATCGAGCCGGACAGTCCAGTCGTTTTGTCGGGAACCGAGTTTGCGGCCGCACAGAAACAATTGGTAGATTTTAGTTCGATCGGGCAGGAGTCGCGTTAAATCAGTTTGTTCGATCGCGCTTTTAAATCTCGCCGTCACCAATTCCTGAGACGGACACAATTGCGCTTCGCACAAAATATGCAGGTGATTTCCGCGCAAACGCGCTTGTACCTGCACCTCGGGCAGTCCCAAAGCTTTTTGCGCCCACTGCGATGCGGGCGATCGATTGTCTGCCAATATACTCCCGTTCGCATTCAACATGGGACTTTAAATTTCGTCAAGGCTGGTTTTGTTTTCTACAGATAGCACAGTTTACAGGTTTTACACACCATTATTTTATTTACCGAGCCGAACCTTTGCATCCGGTTTAACTGTTGCTCGGCTTACTGGCGAGCTGTGTATCCCCTCGGCTGCGCTCCGTTGGGCAATACTGTTTTGACCAATACCTCGAATGTATTTTCGCACAATTAGACCCAGTTAAGCGAAGTCAGAATTCAGGAGTAAAGATAATTATTTCCCCTGTTTAGCAACCGCCCCCAAAGATTAGGACGTTCTTAATTGCTGAAACCCTTGCTATTCTTCCTCCTTCCTTCTGCTGTAAACTGGGGATACTGAATAACACAGGAGGGATCTATGCCGTCGGAAAACCAAGACTTGCCCAAAACTCAAACCCCCAACAATCCTAAATTGCCAATTCCCTCAGATATTTTATTGAGCTTAGCCGCCTTACCCATGCTGGGCGGGTTGCTGGCTGCCAAAGCTGCTGCTGAGTTTGTGAGTTCGATCGGCATTGAAAGCGAAGAAGTCTTTCGGGGTTCGCGCCTCCCGGTACTCAACTTTCCCCAGTCACAGGAGTAGCAATCTCAAGGCCAGTTCAACGCTAAATTTTTTGACCAAAAAGCTTGACAGCCGGTAGAATCCGTGCTGTTACAATTTGTCATTGCTTCCAGCTTCTCCATCAGTTCCTTCGCACCGCAAGATTAGTTTCAATATAATCGCGGGAATCCCCGCCCTCAATTGACGCGATTTCCGCAGCCCAAGGGCTAAGGATGAGCGTCAATAGGGCGGGGAGGGATAGCGGCTAAAAATGGGGGTTTGATGCCCGCAGTTTTAGCAATCTCATGGTACAGTAGCTCCATAATCTTCACTGATTGAAAATGTCTCAAGTCCTGACGGTTAGTTGTAAACTCGAAGTGTTGCAACATCAGGTTGAAAAACTTGATGCGGTGCTTCGTGCTTTTGCGAACTGCTGTGAGTACGTGAACAAAAACACTGACCGAAAGCTGACCAATCAGATAGCCGTGCAATCCTTAATTTACAAGGAAGCACGGGAATACTCTGGTCTATCGGCTCAGATGACTATCCATGCCATTCGTAGGGTTTGCGCCAATCGCAAGACTGCCAAACAAAAAGATAGACCTGTGAAAGGGTTTGCAGCTACCAGTGCCACTTATGACGCTCGGACTTTCACTTTTAGGGAGAAAGACTGGACAGCTAGTTTGACGATGCTCAAGCAAAGAGAGAAATTCCCTTTGCACATTGGCAACTATCAGCGTCATTTGTTAACAGGAAGAAATCCTAAGTCGGCAGTGTTGGTAAAGCGCAAAGATAACACTTATTACCTGCAAATTCAGCTTGAATCTGAGCCACCAAACCCTGAGAAAACTGATAGGGTTTTGGGTGTTGATTTGGGCAGAACCGATATAGCCGTTACCTCTGAATCCGAGAAGTTTAGTGGAACGGCGATAACCGAAATTCGTGACAGATATAGCCGTGTCAGGGCTTCGTTGCAGAAAAAAGCGTCCAAAGGCACAAGAAGTAGTCGGCGTAGATGTCGGCAGCTTCTGCAACGGTTGAGTGGACGAGAACGAAGATTTCAGGCACAGGTTAACCATACCGTTAGCTACCGACTCATTCAGCACGCCAAAAAACAAGCGCAAACTATTGCGTTGGAGGATTTGACGGGTATCAGAGAACGCACCAACCAACAGCCACGTTCTAAAACAGAGAGACGCAGAAGCAACAGTTGGGCGTTTTTTCAGCTTCGCCAATTCCTTTGTTATAAGGCAGTAAAGTTTGGCGTAAATCTGGTATTTGTTGACCCAAGGTACACATCCCAAACCTGCCACAAATGCCTGCATATTCACCGCTCGTAAAAACCTGGACAAAGCTACCCAAAAGTAGTCAATGTTAGACATCTACGTTGGTAATTTTAGTCCACAGTCCTAAAACTACAGGAATAAA
>NZ_JAEQCE010000118.1:0-18257 GCF_020738665.1 Microcoleus sp. PH2017_08_TRC_O_A | reverse complement strand
TCCGTTGGTGCCGCACCCTTAGAAGTATTGAAAGAGTATATTAGAAATCAAGAAAAGCCGTCCTAAAAGGACGGGGCTTGTATCCCATTTTCTTGGTCAGTGTTGGCTGCTATGTGATGTAGTAGCTATCGATCGCACCATTCGCGATCGCTGGAGAATTGAGAATCTACTGCACTGGTGTTAAATATCACCTTGAGGAAGAGATGGCGACGATGAATGGGTAGCACTTTATAGGGCATTTTTTGGCCCTTACTGACCATAGGGGCGATCGACAACCAGAAAAAATACAGTAATCCAGAACTATAAATGATACTATAGCCAGCAGTCAAAAATCCTGTAATGTTTGTAGTGGAAATCCCGCTGCGATCGGTATTTCAGCTCCTGGGACACCGCCCCTAAATACTTGCACAAATGATTGAAGCTCGCCATACACCCATACGGTTGGGTTAAGACTGTCATGCAGTCAAAACGATGTAAAAAATAGACTCTGGGATTATTTTCCTAGCCTTTACCGAAGCGATCGCACAAGAGCGTTTGTCTCTTCCGACAACCCCTAGGCGAAGCGTATTGCGTTATACACTACCAATCCCAGATACTGAAAAATTTGGATAATTTTTTATAGTAGAACTTGACAGGACAAACCATATGCGGCATTTTGGGGTGGAATCAGGTGTTTGTGGGAGATTTCCGCGTTCAGGGTTTAAAGGTAAATCTTCAATGAATAAACTAAGGAGAGTATAGAGTGGCAAAGGCACTTGTTACGCTAGCAATAGGCAAGAACTATGAACTCATGTTCGAGAAACATTGTAGGTCTCTATGGCAGCACTATGCTGAAAAATATCAATTTGAAGTTGTTGTTTTGACACAACCGTTAGATAATTCGTCCAAGGCTCAGTCTAGAAATCCATCATGGCAAAAGTGCTTAATTTTGTCAGAACCCAGTCTTCAAAAATACGATCAAGTTGTTTGGGTCGATGCTGATATATTGATTAACCCAAACAGTCCCGATATTACCGAGGGAGTTCCACTAGAGAAGATTGGGGCAGTCGATGATTATGCAACTCCTAGTAGAGCAGATCACGAGATTTGCCTGAAAAGACTTTATGATTTTTGGTCTAAGAATGGTATCGAATACATAGACAACCTTTCTCCTACAGCTTTTTACAAAAGTTTTGGGATAGATGCAGAATTTGAATCCGTTGTACAAGCCGGAGTTATGGTGCTTTCTCCTCGTTATCATCGAGAATTGCTGGAGTATGTTTATCACTCCTATGAAGACAAAGGTTCGGGAGAATGGAACTATGAAATGCGCCCATTGAGCTATGAGATATTGATGCAGGGTATTGAGTGCTGGATTTCTCCAAAATTCAATATGCCTTGGCCTTTAATCCAGCAATTTCTGTACCCCTTTCTAAGTTCGAGAGACAACATAGTACAAAAGGGATTACAAAAAATTGGTTTAAATCCTAAGGCTTCACTAATTTCTAAATGTGTAACAACAGCATTTTTCAATAACTATTTCCTTCATTTTGCTGGAGGAACTACTGGTGACATGAAATATGTTGATACAAAAGTCACTTCAATATTTGACCTTTGATCGAGCTTTCAGAAGTTATATAGCAATTCTCAAGTGAGTCAGGTACAGATTGGCAATTGACAAAAAGTAAGACAACTGGCGAGAAACTCACGAAACTCGATCGCAGTCATACCTCATCACGCCCAGAAAAGCTACATTCAATACACCAGTCAATTCAACTGGTAGGGTGTCCAAGAGCTTGATTCTTTCCTGTTTTTCGCTTGGCACCCTACCCATGTGTGTATTAACTATTTCCTGCTGGTATGCGTATCGTGAAAATAGACCCTTTGCCCTCTTCGCTTTCTACCAAAATCTCGCCGCCCATCATCTGACAGTAGTGGCGGCTAATTGTCAGCCCCAATCCAGTCCCACCGTACTGGCGCGCCGCCGAAGAATCAGCTTGCGCGAAGGCTTCAAACAATTTTTGCTGTTGTTGGGGAGACATTCCAATGCCGGTATCTTTAACTCGAAAGCAAATCCAATCCGATGCTTGAACATTCGCAACTGGACAAGCAATCAAACTCGATTTCGCCTCGCCCGCAACCATTAAATTTTCAACACCCGACAGATGCGCTACATTCGATTCTCCGGTTCCCTCAACACGGCTGACGCTGACTTTCACTATCCCATTTTTGGTGAACTTAGCAGCATTGTTCAGCAGGTGCAGCAGGACTTTTCGCACTTTTGCTAAATCTGCGTGCATAGTGCCAACAGTTTGACTGTCACACTCTATTTCTAAAACATTGCCATTCTGTTGTAAAGACAATTTTACCGCCATTGACATGTGATCGAGCAGGGATTCGATGTCAAACTCTTCGATGTCGAGGTTCATTCCCCCCGCTTGAATTTTTGACAAATCGAGGATGTCGTTAACCAAAGATAGCAGGTGCGTGCCTGCATTCTGAATCTTGTCTAAGTCGGTAACAAAATCTTTGTACCCGGAATCTCTGGCATCTTCTAAAAGTAGTTGACTGTAGCCGATAATCGCATTTAAAGGCGTCCGCAACTCGTGACTCATATTGGCTAAAAAGTGGCTTTTAGCAGTGGTAGCCACTAAAGCATCTTCCTTAGCTTGTGCCAATTCTTTTGTATGTTCGGAAACTCGCTCGATCAGGTGATTGAGAGATACAGCTAACGAGCTTATTTCGTCTTGTCCGCTGACGGGGGCTCGCAAATCAAAATTCGACTCGGCGGCGACTTGTTGAGCCACCTGAGTGACGCTGACGACTGGTTTGGCGATCGCCCTACTGGTGCGGCAAGCCACTATTCCAGCCAGCCCTACCGACAGCAGCATACTAATCATAATTATGCCCTTTTCGATTCCTTGGGCAGCCTGCATCACTGCACCGCCTTGGCGCTCTTGCTGCTGGGCAATATCGAGGATTTTGCTCAATTCCTGAAGGTGTCCCTCAAGCTGTTTTGCACCTTCTCCGCTTTCTGTGGCCAACAATTTTCGGATCGACTCTATCTTCCGAGGCGACAGTTGCGATTGCTGGACTTGCAGCAAAGTTGAGTTGAGAGTATCGGCGTAGGATTCTAAATTTTCCGTGCAATCTTGGAGTAAAGTTTTGAGAGCTTCCGGCTTGGCTGCGAGCCAAGCTGGTTGGCTTTCGGCAAATTTTTCGATACGCAACCGCAGGTTTTTAGCCTTAACAATACTGTTGATAAACTGCTGTTTTTGCAGTTCCAACTTAGGGGAATTGTCTACAAAAGAATCTAGCTGTGCTCCCTGCAATTGTGCCGCCAGTGCTGCATCTTTAAAGTTACCGATCAATTGTGCTTGTATGTGAGCATCATTGAGTTGTCTCAATCCTTTTTCTTGGTGGTACTCAGCGATTGTGAGTCCGCTCAGCGAGCCAACAAATCCGATTCCTATTGCTAGCAAATACCCGCCACTGATTTTTTTGTCTATGGGCAGACAGCCAAGCTTAAAAGACAAGTTTTTGGTAAGTTTCAAGGAGGGTTGTTTTGCCAGATTGTGGAGCGATGATTGTTTGGGTTCGGTTTCTACAGAAGCAAATTGTGCGGAAATAAAGGGCCACATCCGTTTACCTAAATTGCTATTTTCGGGGTTATTTGTTTGCGGTAATACAGCTTTTTCCTGCTGGCTCAATGGTTGCAAATCTGGATTTGCCTCGCCCTTGCCTTGCCAAGCACCAACCGATAAACCTACTTCGTTGCGTGTTTTTTTGAGCAAATTTGTTTTTGACATATGCAACCGCTGTATTCTGTGAAAATTTACCACGCTCGTAAGTTCTCCAAAGGGAAAAGCTTGTGTGTTTTCCAGTAGACATCTGCGAAAAAGTATCTGAAACTCTTGTCGAGTCAGGGCAGAAGCTTAAATTCGGTTGATGTCTAATAGATAATTAGGCTGTTGATGGCTGTTGCCAAATTACTTTTTCGACTGGTAAAAGTCTCCAGCAGGCAAAAAAAGAAAGATTTATCCCGGCAGTGAATTATTGCCACATGAATTTTTACAGGCAGAAAATTCTGTCTGATGCGTTTTGCCTGTGAGTAGCCCAAAGCTGATATTGTCTCTTGACAATGCACCCGATTCCTCAGCTTTGGGGTGTTGCTACCAGCAATGCGACGATTGCTTGACAGTTTTTGTTGCGTATCCGACTAATACATAGCACAGAATGTCACAAATGCGGCAGCCGATCGCGCTTCTGCACTAAGAGCGATCGACTTTTGGCATCGCAGCCCCGCAAGTCCTGTAAATCGAGTATAACTTTAGGGCTTACGAAAAGAAACCGCGTTTCTACGGTTAACTGTTGCACTTGCGAGTTCTCTCTGTGCCGACAGTTAATTCGATCGCTCCTATTAATAGCTGGTAAAAGTATAGTCATTTATAGACATGGGAGGCTTCAATTCCCTCCCCCTTCACTTTTACTTTGAGCGGATTAACCCGCCTCGGCTGAACTACGCCCACGACGTATCCCATCGCCGAACGCATTTGGGATTGCTTTTCTGAGCCGTTTTCCGGTAAATACAGGTTCTGTTTTTGTTTTTCCGTAAACAGGAATTGGATCTAAGCCCAAGAAATTGGCTTTGGAGGTAAAAGATTCCTCCTGTACGATTACCTTGATTCCAACTAAAAAAGCTTTGTATTCCAGCATCTCAATTAATCGAGCGTGAGGAATGCTGACAAAGTTTTGGTTAGTTTGCTTCCCCATATTGATCTCGGTTTTCCACTGTGCATTCTTGCCAATTACTAGCGTCCCAATTTGTTGTGCGACCAGAATATCGACAATCGTGCGACTTGTATGATGCAAGTAATTGTCTACTTTTTGATTGCGGCAGCGAGTTAAGCGTTGAATGCGTGACGATGTTTGGCGCCTCCCTTTCAATTGGGATTGCAATTGTGCTTTACGCTTGTTATAGAACTGGTTAATCGATTTCAATGGTCGTCCATTAATCAACAGTGGGATCAAACCCGGTTGATTTGAAGTTAACGCCACCAAATTATTCAGTCCTAAATCAATACTAGCTACAAAATTGTTATTTTTAGCGGTGGACTCCGGTTCACTTCGACTACGCTCAGTACAAGCATTGTAAATCACCTCAATTACATAAGAATCGCATTTTGGAACCAACCTAACTTGACAAATCCGGTCAGGATTGACTTTAGTTTTAATTGAAAATTCAGTACCAGAAAGTTTGACAATTCCGTTTCTCAACTGTTTACTGCTAATCGCCTGAATCGTGTAAATAAGGATATTTCGACCTTTAACCTTGTCCTTGTATTTAGGTTAGGTAACTTTGGACGACCCGTAAATTTTAAAGAGTCAGCTTTGTAAGCTTTGACGGCTTCAAAAAACGATTTCCAATTCTGATCTAGCACCATCAATATTTGCTGACTTACTTTAGCAGGCAAAGCCTTGTATGCGACCTGAGACTTCATCAATCGGTTCATCTCGTTGTAATTGACGTAGCCCCATCCATAAATCAAGTTCTGACGAATGACATAATTGGCGGCATTGTACAGATTTTTGGACTTGAATGCTAGTTGGTCAATCTCGACAAAACGAGGTTCCGTTGATTTAATGATATGCCTTTCTGCTAATTGCATTTGAGACTTCCGTTCTTTGGGCTATGCGTATTCCTTGTTAAACACTCTCAACAATATAATACCATTATTGTTTATAATTGCTTATAAACTCAATGAAGTTTTACAATACCAGTTCAAAAAAATAATGCAACGTTAAGCAAGCTTCAAACCCTTAGAAAATAAGTTATTCCCAAATCTAAAATCTAAAATCTAAAATCTAAAATCGGATAACTTCCCATTTCTACCCAAAGCTTCATCGGCCAATTGCACAATCCAGCGATTTGGCCTGGCTTGGGCTCTGGCGGCAAGCACCACGGCCCAAGCTTCCCGTTCTTTGCCCCGGCCCAACAGGGCAGCACAAACAGTCAAAGCTGCTGCTGTTGAACGGCTGATGCCACTTTGACAGCAGACGAGCAATTTGCCGGGGTGCGCCGATATTTGGCGGGCGAAGTCAATAATTTGGAGTACGTCATCAATTGTAGCCAAGACGCGATCGGGGTCGTCAACGGGGGTTTCGAGGTCGTTAAATTCTAACCGCAATCGGTTAGGGACTTTGTGAAAAGTTTTGGGATCTGGTACGCCCGGAGTGCCGATCGAGATTAAGTATTGGAGATTCCGGCCCGCAGGGCGATCGATAATATATTCGGTGGCTTCTGCTTCCGAAGCAATCTGGATTTGCGACAGTTTTTCACCCGAGACATCCGTAGCAGATTCCTGCTCAAAATAAACTGTTTTTACCTCAGCGCCGACATCCGGCAAATATTGGGCGGCGAGGGCGCGAACGTCAGCAAATTGGCGTTTTAAAGCTGCTTCCAGAGCCAAAAGAGCAGCACGAGAGCCAATTTGACCGAGGGATTTAACAGCCTTTTGGCGCACTCCAGAGGTTTCGTCTTCCAGCAGTCGCACCAAACCTGCTACAGCCTCGTCTGTCCCAATCTGCCCCAAAGCATCAGCAACTCTCCACCGCACATAGGATTCGCTGTCGCCTAGGGCGATCGCCAGTCCCGCAGCCACCATTTTTTGCAAGTTAGCATCTCCGGCTATATTGATGTTCCCGAGTGCAACAGCCGCCCTGCCGCGCACGAAAATGTCTCGATCCGAGAGCGATCGCATTACCGCCACCGCAGCCACCTCGCTGCTGATTTCCCCCAAGGCAGAAACTGCACTGCCGCGCACATCTGAGTCCTCGTGGTTGAGGGCTTGCAGCAGCCCGGCCACAGCCGTTTCGGTCCCGATTTGTCCCAAAGCCTCGGCGGCCCTCAAAGAAACGGCATAGGAGTCGGGTTCGTGAAGCAATTCTACTAAGCGGGGTACTGCGTCGCGATCGCCAATTTTCCCCAAAGCCGCCGCCGCCCTAGCACGGACGAGGTGATTTTCGTCTCTGAGGGCATTCAGCAGCCCCGGAACTACCTCAGCCACCCCGATTTTCCCGCAGTTTACGGCGGCCCGCCAGCGCACCTCTGAGTCTTGATGTTTCAAGGCTTTGATCGTGGTGGGGACGGCTATTTTGGGGTTAATTTTACCCAAGGCCCAAACCGCCCAGGCGCGCACTCCGGCGGCTTTGTGGTTGAGGGCTTCGATCAGTGCTGCGGCTGCTGGTTTCGAGTCAATTTCTCCTAGGGCCCAAGCGGCCCAAGCTTGCGCTTGGGAATCGGCAGATTCGAGCACCCGCGCTAATTCAATTACTGCCGCCCTAGAGCCAATGAGGCCGATCGCCCGAATGCAATGAAGGCGCACGGCACGGTCTTTGTGGTTCAATGCTTTGACAAGCATTGGAATTGCCATATCGGAACTTGTTAGTGCCAGCAGTTGAATTTTGAGCGGCAGCGAAGTTTTAATTTTTACGATTAATCTTACTGTTTTTAGTTGAAACTCCGGCTTTACCATTCCTGCTAGCTTCGAGCCGAGTTTTAAATTTACTTTTAGGGCTAATTTTACTGCGCGCAAAGCCTGGCTTTGCTGTTCTACTTGCGGCAATATTGTCGCCAAGGTGTGCATCCCTTGTTTTTGTTTCAAATATTTTTGGTTGAATTCAGCATCGCTGAGCTCTGGTAGCTGTTGGATGAGGGTTGCTACTGAGTTCATTCATTTATCCTCATATTTTGGCGATCGTTTGAGATTGCTCTTTTTAAACTCGGTTTCTTTAAGAAAATACGCCTGCACCTACAAAACTCAACTGATAAAAAAACTTGCACCACTTATAAAATATGTCCGATTAGACTATTTTAACAACTCCCCAAAGATTGATTATCTGTTTTTTGGGCGATCGGCTTAACCATTAGTAGCGCTTGCTGCTTGGCATCGATGCACTGTTTGCTAGACTTGCTCTGCGCTATATCATTTTATACCAAGTTGGCTTGAGATATCGATCGACTCCGTTGAACGCAACAAACCGGAAACAGCCCGATTCCGGGAGAGTGTCAACCGTAGGGCCCATTTTTCAAAGCCTCAGCCAAAGCATTATCGTTATCCCGCAAACCTTCGTAAAAAAACAGCACTTCTCCTGGAACGCCGCGAGCACGGTTGTAAGCAATTACTTGCAACAACAGCTCCGGATTCATGCTATAATTGCCCCCTCGATTCGCCAACAGGATACCGGGAGACACACAGGACACTTGCTCGCAGGTAAGTTGTCGATCGATCAGTCGATCGAGCAATTGTTTGTAACCGTTAAAATCGCGGCGATAAAACTGCGGGTGAAGCATATCAACCAACTTTTTGTCAACCCAAGCTTGAGAATCTTGCAAATATTCTACGAATCCCCAGTCATAGGGGCTCGGCGACATTGACAGCAACAAATCTGGATTAATCGCCTTCAATTCTCGGTGCAAGCGAGCGACAAAATCAGTAATTATATCAGCGCGCCAGTGCAGCCAATGTTGCTCTCTACAATTATGTGGCGCTTCTCTCCCGCACTCTTGGCGGTAGCGTTTAACCGTTTTTTCATCATAACCGCCTTCACAGGGTAGTGCAATGCGATCGTCTCCTTGAACGCCATGTACCGGATAATTCCTCGCAACTTCCAGCATCAACCCCAGCAAAAAATCTTGCACTTCCGGGTCAAGAGAATTCATCCATTCAAACTTATTTTTCTTAAGTAAATTGCCATTACAATCGCGCGCCGCCCATTCCGGTTTCTTCGCCAGCAAATGACCGCCGTTGAGATTGTAAGAACTCACAAATCCGTATTCAAACCAAGGAATAACTTTTAAACCAACTCTATTAGCCTCAACAATTAATTCTCCCAAAGGGTCGCGTCCTTGATAGCGCGCGTCAATTTCAACCCCAAATTGTTCGCGCATTATTTGAGAAGGATAAGCCGTAAAACCCCGGTTCCAAACTACAGGAAATACTGTATTAAATCCCGTATCTGCAAGAAAATTCATTGCCTCAGCAATCCGCTGTTTTGAGGTGAGAACTTTGCAGTCAGTGCTGGGTATCCAAACGCCGCGCATTCCAGTATTGTCGGCCACCAACGAACTCGGCATTGCTGCTGGATTTGGTGATAAAAATTTACCAGCAAATCGCTGTTTTAGATCCGAACCAAATCTGCGAATTGTTGACTGGAAAGAAGGAAAAAATGGCATTAGGTATGTTGTTGCGCTTCAGCGCTCTTACATATACTAAGGAGGCGTGTAAAAATAACTCGATCGAGTGCATTGCTAAACCGTATCTAATTTAAAGGCTTCAATTAAAAAGTTACACAACTTATTTTTACATGATTCCTAAGAGCGCCCAAGCGCAACTACGTACCTTTTAGTGTGCAAGCCATTAGCCGATCGCCTATACAGAAAAAAACGCACTGCTGACGAACCCTAGGGAACTTATATCATCACTCCTCGACCCAACTGGCACTCTGATAGAGGTTCATTTTTAGTTAGGTACGTAGTTGCGCTTCAGCGCTCTTAATACTAAGAGCGCTGAAGCGCAACTACGTACCTTTTGCGTACCTTTTGTCGGTTAATTACCCATAATCAAGCAATAAGGGCGCGGAGGGCGCGCCCCAACATTCTACTATACAGCTACTCCAGACAACTGCTGGCTCAAAGCTGATTTCAAAAGCTCTGCCTTATCAGTTTGCTCCCAAGGTAACTCTAGATCCGTGCGTCCGAAGTGACCGTAAGCCGCTACATCTTGGTAGAAACGACCGCCTCTTTCCGCAGGCAAATTCTGCAAGTTAAAGGTCTGAATGATGCCCGCAGGACGCAGTTCAAAATGCTGCTTCACAACTTCCAAAAGGCGATCGTCATCAACTTTACCAGTGCCAAAAGTTTCGATCATCATGCTAACAGGGCGTGCTACGCCGATCGCATAACTCAACTGCACTTCGCACTTTTCTGCCAAACCGGCCGCCACAATATTTTTAGCAACATAGCGACAAGCATAGGCCGCGCTGCGGTCTACCTTCGTGGGGTCTTTCCCTGAAAAAGCACCGCCACCGTGACGGGAATAGCCGCCGTAGGTATCCACAATAATTTTGCGGCCAGTCAAACCCGAATCTCCTTGAGGCCCGCCGACGACAAATTTGCCAGTGGGGTTGACAAGGAAGCGAGTTTCTGCATCCGGCTTGATGCTAATATCGGCAAACACGGGTTGGACAACAGCAGTCCAAAGATCTGCTTTAATCTTGGCTTGAACCGCGGCTGTTTCGGTGATATCGTCGATCGCCTCAGTGTGCTGGGTAGAAATTAAGATCGTATCAATACCAACAGGTTTCCCGTCTTCGTAAGTTACGGTAACTTGGCTTTTACCGTCCGGACGCAGGTAAGGCAATTGACCTGTTTTGCGGACTGCGGCCAGTTGACGGCAAATCCGGTGCGCTAAACTAATCGGTAAAGGCATCAATTCCGGCGTTTCGTTGCAAGCAAAACCGAACATCAAGCCTTGGTCGCCAGCGCCGATCGCATCCAACTCCTCTTCACTGGACTGTTCGCGACTTTCGTGGGCTGTATTCACCCCTTGAGCAATATCGGGAGATTGAGAGTCCAAAGCCACCAAAACCGAGCAGCTATTGGCAGAAAATCCGTTATCAGCGTGGATGTAGCCAATATCGGCTATTTTTTTCCGCGCCAATTCTATGTAATTTACCTGAGCTTTGGTGGTAATTTCGCCCGTCAGCAGCATCAAACCCGTGTTGACGACAACTTCGGCTGCGACGCGACTTTTAGGGTCTTCGGTCAGCAAGGCATCTAAGATAGTGTCTGAAATTTGATCGCAGATTTTATCGGGATGGCCTTCAGTGACCGATTCAGAGGTAAACAGGTAGCGGCGTGACAATGATTATTTCTCCTATTCGTGCGAATCTGCTTGACATTGGCGACAGACGACTGACTTTTCAGGTAGAGGCGCAGAATCATCGCGTCTCGGTCGCCAGAAAATTTGTGTCGGTCTGGTGCGAGTTTAGGCAGGGTTTGAGATTAGCTAAAGTGACACTACTATAGCAAAGTCAGTTCCGGGAAGTGCTGAAAAACTTACATTTTGTCGGATTGTCAATAAGTCTTTGACACCGATCCTCTGCCCCCCTAATCTGACAAAGGTAAGATACAGTCAGGGTATCGCCTCGCGGATGCACTATGGCAGGAATCCCAAAATCACCAAATTTAATCCAAACGGTTGCAGACCTAGAATTTCCTGGGGGCCCAATACCGCTTGACTCTCGATTTTATATCGATCGATCGCCCGTCGAAGCCCGAGCTTGTGCAGAAATTAGCAAGCCAGGGAGTCTGATTCGGATTAAAGCTCCCAGAAAAATGGGCAAAAGTTCGCTGATGCTGCGGATAATTCAAGCTGCGGTCGATCGCGGATACCGCACAGTCACTGTAGACTTTCAGCAAGCTGACGAAGCAGTTTTTGCTACCTTAGATAAATTTTTGCGCTGGCTGTGTGTCAATGTCGCTCGCCAACTCAAACTCGAACCAAATCTCGATGAAATTTGGGATGAAGATATGGGCAGCAAAGTAAGCTGCTCTCTTTACTTTGAGAACTATTTGCTCGAACAAATTGACAGTCCCCTAGTCTTGGTACTCAACGAAGTCAACCGAGTATTTGAACGCGCCAATATCGCTCAAGAATTCCTGCCGCTGCTCCGTTTTTGGTACGAACAAGCGCGACAGAGCGAAACCTGGGAAAAACTGCGAATCGCGGTCATTCACTCGACAGAAATTTATATTGCTTTGAGTCTCAATCAATCTCCATTCAATGTAGGGCTGCCGATTAAACTCTCAGAATTTAGTGCCGAACAAGTCCAAGAGTTGGCGCGCCGCCACGGACTGAACTGGAACGACAGCTATCCCGTCGAGCAATTAATGCAAATGGTAGGCGGTCATCCTTATTTAGTGCATTTAGCGCTTTATCACCTGGCAATTTTACAGCAAAACCGCCTGTCGGTTGGGGAGAATGAGTCTGGGGAGGAGCTGGGGCGAGCCGAGTTGGAAGAACTATTAAAAGCAGCTCCTACTCAAAGCGGAATTTATAGCGACTACTTGCGGAATCAGTCGATCGCCATTCAGCAGCAGCCAGAACTCGCCTGGGCATTCCAACAGGTTCTTGATGTTAAAAATAGCATTCACCTCGAACCTTTAATGGCCTATCAGTTAGATAGCATGGGACTTGTCAAATTAGCGGGCAATAACTGTAGTTTATCTTGCGAATTATATCGGCTGTATTTTCAAGAGCAAAATTTATGCGAGGACGGTTTCTCGGCTGTAGGTTTTGAGGAGTTGCAGCAAGAAAATGAAAGACTGCTAGCTTTGGTTAATGTGGACGAACTTACCCAAATTGGCAACAGACGACATTTTGACAGTTGCTTGCGAGCGGAATGGAAACATAATGCTCGCGATGAGTCTCCGATATCTTTAATTTTGTGCGACATCGATTATTTCAAAATTTATAACGATACCTACGGACATCAAGCTGGAGATAGTTGTTTGCGATCGGTAGCTCAGGCAATTCGCCGATCGCTCCAGCGTCCTGCTGATGTAGCTGCTCGCTACGGCGGTGAGGAATTTGCGATCGTTTTACCTCAAACAGATGCAGCGGGCGCTCTGCTGGTTGCCGAACGCATTAGAGCGAAAGTTAAAGCTTTGAATATTGTTTTTAACCCGGAGAGTGTTGAATGTTTGCCTAATTCTGTGGTGACAATTAGTTTGGGAATTGCTAGCGTTGTTCCCGGCCCGGAAAATGATGCAGCAACGCTGGTACTGGCGGCTGATGAGGCTCTTTATGACTCAAAAAGGCACGGGCGCGATCGGATCACTATGAGCACGCTGTTAAATTTTCGATTTGCTGCTGTTAATTAGGATTCAGATCCTGTCAGCCCAAACCCGATAATAAACAAAGGTTCGTAGTGAGGACTTTAGTCCGCATCCGGTTCGTAGTGAGGACTTTAGTCCGCATCCGGTTCGTAGTGAGGACTTTAGTCCGCATCCGGTTCGTAGTGAGGACTTGCATTCCGAACGATAGAACCTATATTGCGGTAGTTAGAGCGGGCATCAGATTAATAGCGCGGCACAGTGCGATCGACCAATATTGAGTAAGCATCGATGCCACCAACGATATTTTTAACGTTGTTAAAGCCTCGATCGCTCAACCAGTGACACATTTGAGCCGATCGCACTCCGTGGTGGCACAGCACCAGGGTTTCTGTGTCGCGATTTAGTCGATCGTCAATATCACCACACCATTGGGCAAACTCGCTCAGCGGAAAAGCCACAAATCCCGGCAGCGCTGCGAGTTCAATTTCGTAAGGTTCGCGCACGTCTACAAGCTGCAATTTATCAGCATTGGTTTCTGCTAATTTGCAACCTAATTCTTCGACTGTAATTTGACCAAAAACTTCTGACATTTGATTATAACAAAGAAGGAAGAAGGAAGAAGGAAGAAGGAAGAAGGGAGAAGGTACGTAGTTGCGCTTCAGCGCTCTTTGTTTATATAAACAAGAGCGAAGAATTACAAACAGTCCTGGAAGTAATTGTCACATCAAAGGTATGTAGTTGCGCTTCAGCGCTCTTTGTTATATATAAGACAAGAGCGAAGAATTACAAACAGTCCTGGAAGTAATTGTCACATCAAAGGTATGTAGTTGCGCTTCAGCGCTCTTCGTTATATATAAGATAAGAGCGCTGAAGCGCAACTACGTACCTAATTACCATTTCCCAACTACCCATAACTAATTAATTGAGTCGCGAAGGCGGTGGAATTAGCTCCGTAGGAGGTGTCGGTGCAGGACGCCCGTCCAACTGACTCACTGTGCCCCTGGGATCGAGACAAGTGGCAACTAACCTGTCCGTGGGAAAGTCGAGCCTGCCGCTCAACCCGACTACGCATTCAGCAAATAGTTCTGGCAATAAACTGCGGCGGCACCCATCAAGAACTAACAGGGCAGCAGCAGGTTGAGTTTTAGTTTTGCTATTAATATTCACCACGCAAGTAGTTAATTCGTCGGGGCGCCTCACCCGCCGACAACTAGAGAGCGCTTCGAGACCAGAAATATTGGTTTTGCGGCTGATTTGGAGGGCGCATCTGGATATGTCGCGGGGGTGGAGCGCGTCGGCACAAGCTGCTGCTGCTTCCTCGGCACCGATTCCCGCTTCGATTAGTTCCTTAGCGCAGACGCGATAGGGATTTTGAGTTCGGGGGAATCTCAGGGTGATGGCTGATGCTGGCGAGATTGGCAGTGCTGCTGTCAACAAACTCAGCGCGACTAAGGGAGTGCCGAGAGCCAACATCCAGCGCGGTGCTGGCTTTGGGGAAGCAGTGCGGAAAAAATTGGGGTTTTGCATGGCAGCTCGGTTTGTGAGTTTTTTGGGCTGGTTGGGTCGATCGCTCGATCGGCTTTTACTTCAAAATTTACCGCACATTACGGATGGCTGCGGTCGATCGATTTTTTTTATCGATTTTTGTTAGAATTTTCACCCTTATCAACATATAATATAGAGTCTGCATAAAATTGCATACAGAGATTAGAGAGGAAAATAAATGTCTCGATATCGAGGCCCCCGATTAAGAATCGTCCGTCGCCTGAAAGAGTTGCCGGGTCTAACCCGCAAAACTCCCAGACGGGATTATCCGCCTGGGCAGCACGGTCAAAACCGCAAAAAGCTCTCTGAGTACGCGGTTCGCTTACAAGAAAAGCAAAAACTACGTTTCAATTACGGTGTGACGGAACGCCAATTGCTCCGTTATGTCCGCAAAGCCCGCCGTGTGACGGGTTCCACAGGTCAAGTGTTACTGCAATTTTTGGAAATGCGCTTGGACAATACTGTGTTTCGGATGGGAATGGCTCCAACCATTCCGTCCGCTAGACAATTGGTAAATCACGGTCACATTACTGTGAACGATCGTGAAGTCAACATCGCTAGCTATCAGTGCAAGCCTGGTGAAGTGATTGCAGTCAAAAATAGAGAACGCTCTCGCACAATGGTTGAAGCTAATCTCAAAGACCCAGGCTTGGCTCACTTGCCCAGTCACTTGGAATTTGACAAGCAAAAACTGGTTGGCAAAGTTAACGGCGTTGTCGAACGTGAGTGGATTGCTCTTCAGATTAATGAACTGCTAGTGGTTGAATACTACTCGCGTCAAGCTTAATTTATTAGTCATGTTTTGCGAGCGTCCCCGCTCGCGAACCTCCAACGTCATCAGTTAGTTGCTAGCAAAAAATTAATAATTGGGTTCGTCTCTAGTTATTAGTTAATTGTTACTGAATACTGAGGGCTAAGGACTGAGGACTAATTTTTTACGAATAAACGGCTATGCTGAAGGCTGAAAAAAGCTTTGTAACGGTCAATAATTAACTTTTAAAAGTTAATTATTGGCCGTTATATTATTTATGTCCGGTCAATCGATTTTAGATTTTAGATTTTAGATTTTAGAGGCGACCCCACCGATAAATTCGGGGGAAGAGAGGATTTTCGATTTTCGATTTGGGATTGATTCCACGGATAAATCACGTGGCGGGTACCACATGCAGAAATTCGCTTGTCAATGCCCGGAATCTGTAACGGTTTGTAGTAAGGACTTTAGTCCTAATAATGATGCGGACTAAAGTCCGAACGATCAAACCAGTTAGTCGTAATAATGATGCGGACTAAAGTCCTCACTACAAACTGGTTAGTTATAGTAATGATGCGGGCTGAAGTCCGAACGATCAAACCGGACGATCGTTCTCGGAGGACATTATATTAATCGTTGAATTTGAACCGTAGAAAAGTTGGGACGATCGCCCTTAGCGACAAACTACGCGGTTCTCGAACCAAAATTAAAGGCAGCAAGCCCACCAGCCTCACAGCAGCCGAAAGGGCAAACAGTGCGCCCAAACTCATGCCCGGAAGTTCGGCAAGAAAGCCGCCGGCGGTAGTTCCCAAAGCCCCAGTTACTCCCGAAACTGCTGCGGCGATCGCAAAATAAGTCGATGGTTGTTCGATCGGCGCTATCTCCATTTGAATATTGTTCGTACACAGCCCGATCGCCCCTATAGTCGTTCCCCCGAGCAAGTGCAGCAGCGGCAACCACACCCACACCGCAAACGGGTAATTGCCCGTACCCAACCACAGCAAAGGCGTCACCGCTACCACCAGCCCCACCGCAATTAGCAAGGGGCGATTTCCCCAGCGATCGGCCAACTTGCCCCAAAACATCAACAGCAGCAGGTTTGCCCCGGAACTCAAGCTGTTGTAAACCGTTACCAAACTGACATCCAAGCTTAAATCTTTTAGCAGGTAGATATTAAAAAAAGGCGCGCTGAGATTAACTGCAAACGTCCACACGCTAAAGTAAATCAGAAACATTAAAAAATTAGAATTTTTCAGCACCGAAGGCACAAAATCTGTTATAATTTTTTCTTTTTTGTCGGGAACTCGATCGCTCTCTGCATCTTTTGGGTATGCCTGCGGGTTCACATCCACCATGAAGAATTGATACCCCAAACTAATCATTCCCGCCACAACACCCAAAAATAAAACCACACCGTAGCCCAAAATTGGATCTGCGCCCCAAGTTGACATCAACAGTCCCATCAGTGGCACTCCTAGCAAAGTAACTAAGCTAGTAGCACTGTTGCGAAATCCAAAATAGCGTCCCCGCAAACGGTGAGGAACCACCGCAGCCATCCAACTAAACCAATTAGAAGTAGCAAAAGCTGCCAGCACGCTAGCGGCGATGACAGTGACCAGAGTCCACTGGAGCAATTGTTGGGGATCTGCGTGCTGTCGGCCCCAAACAATTGCGATGACGAGCACTAGCCACAGCAGCCGCGACACGCCGAATATTCCTAGGTTGTACCAGTGGCGGCTGGTTGTGCGATCGGCGATGTATGCTCCTAATGGTTGCAGGAGATTTACCAGCATCGGAATAGCAGATAATATACCTATTTCCACGCTGCTCGCGCCGACTTGCAGCAAGAAGTTGCTCAGCAGCAGACCGGTAGTCGCCGACTCGAAGACAGCGGCAAAAACTCCCTCTATAGTTGAGGCTTTGAGGGTGGCTCGAATGTCTTGTTTAGAAATTTTGAGAGCTGTTTTTGGAGGTAGAACGAGCGGAGATATTGTCTTTTCTAGTATTTCAGGAGTCTGAAGACAGAGAGGTTCATTTAACTCTGCAACTGGTTCAACCATAGTCATAGGATTTTAGATTTTAGATTTTAGATTTTAGATTTTAGAATTGCAAAATCCTTGCTTTGTTAAGGTTTTGGGCTTGATTGGGATTAAATTATTTTGATACCAGAAAGAATTGGTTGAAAGCGCCAAGCGCGATCGGGAGAAATTAAAATCAGACGATTCATTACTCCAATCCTCATCCTTCCAGGTAGAGGTCGCTCTCAAACTGTCAACTGTCAACTGTCAACTGTCAACTGAAGCCCTGGCGTCCAGACAATTTAATCTTTCTGCTGGGAATTGCTGAGTTCACGTAGTAAGATAAAGCCAGCCGCGCTTTCAAGATGTTAGCTTGAAAGCTAGACTGGCACTTCCGGGTAATTGTTATGAATATAGATGACAATCGATCCCTGGGACATCAACCGGTTGGAAGATATAATTTTGCAAATTGTAAAAAAGTAGGTTTTACCGCTTCACAAGGAAGCGATCGCAACATTTTGTCTGTCAAAAATTGCTCGAATTCCCCCTCGAACAAGTCGCCCCAAGGGCCAAAACAAGTTTCGCGCGAGATCCTCCACTCGGCTCTCAAACCTATATAGGTGGCTAAATCTATAGAATCAAAGACGATCGACTTGCCGAGTATAGCTGCTAACTCCAGCCCTCGGGCCAGCACGGCTATTCCATCTGGGGCGACAACATCCACTTGCTGCATATCCACAACAACTCTCAGAGCGGCCATTTCCAAAGCTTGCTCCAAATTAATTTGGAAATCTAGGACAGCGATGCCACCGAGACAGCCCTTGGGTTGCAAAACAATGGTGTGGGATGCGGTGGTTTCGGGAGCGAGTTGAGCCGTTAAATCCGAAACAAATGACGGCATGATGGTAGTGGCGGTCATTATCTCTGTTCCCCCTCGGAGGCGATCGCCATAGCTGTACTCAGCACGGGGTTTGAAACTGTAACTTAATTTATGGACAAAGCTACCCATCCTTGACTATTTGGGTAGCTTTGTCCGCAACTCGGGCGATCGCACGAGACTATT
>NZ_JAEQCE010000117.1:0-21597 GCF_020738665.1 Microcoleus sp. PH2017_08_TRC_O_A | reverse complement strand
ATGATGGGAAACTATCACGTTCCGTTTTGGAGAGCAGTGGAGGGGGCGACTCCTTCACTGACTTTAATTATTTTGAGAAAAGTAGCCAGTAAGTTAGGTTTAGACCTAAACCAACTGGGTAGACGGTGTTTGACGACCGTAGCGAGAGTTAGACTTTGGGTTTTACCCAAGCCTACTTTGTCCGCAGAATCTCAGCGTATGAAAGACCTGAGAGTGTCAAGATAGCCAAAAGATTTGGCGGACTAATTTTTTAAGTTCGATCGCGTCCTGACTCGTGCCCAAAAACGGATACTTGCTTTCGGACACTCGTCGCCCGCCACCTAAAATTTCCGACTCCTGTTCAACCCCCTGATTCACTGCGCTGGAAGTCAATCTAAAATCTCAAATCTACAGTCTAAAATCGACTGAATGGGGCTTTCCCGGCGCTCCGGTTCGAGGGGTTAGCTAACGGATTGGCGATCGCACTCAAGCGCGGCGGCCACCCTCTTTTAATATCTTGGAAAAACCTCGCTGAAATTGTTTATCCTGTCAAGGATATATGTACAACTTTTGAATGTGTGAATCGTAAAAATGTCTGAATCACTAACAAAAGGAGGAACGATCGCAGCGATCGCCACTGCGATCGTTCCCCAACAAGGCAGCGTCGGCATTGTGCGAGTTTCCGGTGCCGCAGCCTTAAAAATTGCCGAAACCCTGTTTCGCGCTCCAGGAGGGCAAATTTGGGAATCTCACCGCATTCTTTACGGCCACATCCGCCGCCCCAAAACTCAAGAATTAGTCGATGAAGCTTTGTTGTTAATCATGAAAGCGCCCCGTTCTTTCACCCGCGAAGATGTGGTGGAGTTTCACTGTCACGGCGGCATTATGGCGGTGCAGCAAGTGTTGCAGTTGTGTTTAGAAAATGGGGCGAGATTGGCGCAGCCGGGAGAGTTTTCGCTCAGGGCTTTTTTGAATGGAAGGTTAGATTTAACTCAAGCTGAAAGCATTGCAGATTTGGTGGGAGCACAATCACCCGCCGCCGCACAAAGTGCTTTAGCTGGTTTGCAGGGAAAATTAGCCCAGCCAATTCGCAAATTAAGAGCAATTTGTTTGGATGTGTTGGCAGAAATTGAGGCGAGAATTGATTTTGAGGAAGATTTGCCGCCTCTAGATGAAGCTCAAACTTGTTTGGAAATAAATCAGATTTTGAACGAATTGTCAAGGATTTTGGCGACGGCCGATCGCGGTGAATTGTTGAGAACCGGTTTGAAAGTGGCGATTGTCGGACGCCCGAATGTGGGAAAGTCGAGTTTGTTGAATGCGTGGAGTAAGAGCGATCGGGCGATCGTCACAGATTTGCCTGGAACGACGCGGGATGTGGTAGAGTCGCAGCTAGTTGTGGGCGGGATTCCGGTGCAGGTGCTGGATACAGCGGGCATTCGGGAAACGGATGATCGGGTAGAAAAAATCGGTGTAGAGCGATCGCGCGCCGCAGCCAAACAAGCCGATTTAGTATTGTTGACAATTGACGCAGAATCTGGTTGGACAGCAGGCGATCGGGAAATTTACGAACAAGTAAAACACCGCCAGCTCATTATAATCATCAACAAAATTGACCTAGTAAAAACAATCCCAGAATTACCTTTTTCCTCTGAAATTCACTCGATAGTCACCGCGGCGGCCGCCTTGGATCGAGGTATAGAAGAATTAGAAACAGCCATATTAGATGCTGTCAGCGGCGGAAATTTGCAAGCAGAAAACTCAGATTTAGCAATCAACCAGCGGCAAGCAGCAGCTTTAACCAGAGCTAAAATTTCGCTGGAAGAATGCACGGATACTATTAGCAACAAATTGCCTTTAGATTTTTGGACAATAGATTTGCGCGGCGCAATTCAAGCATTGGGGGAAGTTACGGGCGAAGAAGTGACGGAATCAGTCTTGGATAGAATATTTAGCAGGTTTTGTATTGGGAAATAGCAATTTTAATTGATTTATAACGCTGCTCAGAAAGGTATGTTGTTGGGCTTCAGTCCTTCTTAGTTTAGTAGAAACCCGGTTTCTCGCCTCCCATGAGTAATCTCTAAAAGTCTACTGAGTGGCCGAGACTTCAGAAACCGGGTTTCTTTCTAAACTTCTCGTTACTCAACATAAAACTTCGTAGAAACCCGGTTTCTCGCCCGATCTGGGTAAATTTCATTTAACTCATATGATGTCTACTAGAACGATCGCACTCATCCTCACGATCGCGGTCTTCCCAGAGTTGTGATATAAAGCACAGCCTCACTCGTAGGAATACCGAGAACGTCATTCACGAGATCGTCAAAAAAGCCCGCAATACCGCTGACACCCAAACGCAGTTGAATCGCTGCTAAATTCAACCGCTGGCCCAAATGACCCGCATCCATGTGCAAATATCGGTAAGCGCGATCGCCATATTTGGCAACAGCCCTATTCAAATCCGCCGTGTGAAACAACAGCGCCCCCGCATCTCTGCCCAAATCTTGCCCCAAACACAAATAATGCAGCTCCCTGCGGAAATTTTTGAACCGAATTTGCCGCAATTCTTGAGCTTTCGGAGCGTAATAATAACAACCTTCTTCTAACCCATGCACTCCCGAAACCGCAATAAAAGTCTGAATCAAACTCAGATCGAAATAGTCTGGATAACCGTCTAATCCTTGGTCGATATAGTGCTGCGACTGATAAGTAAAATCAAGCAACGCTAGGAGTTCGCCCAAGCTCAAAGAAGCACCTGTATAAGCACGGGTAGAACGCCTCTTCAGCATCATATTTTCTAAACCTTCCAGATTCACTCCCCAAGGAATCGAAGGTGTGACAGTCGAAACTTTAGTGCAAAATGGAAAGTTATATTTGTCCTCTAAATCTCCTTCACTTTCATCAAGTTTCCAGCCATCTACTCCAGTGGGATCTGATTCTAACTGTGTCGCTTTATGGAGGTATTCTAAAATTTGACCTTCGGAAATTTTCGGGTAATCTGTCGTCGTTTTTCCTGCCAAAGCCGTTTTAAACTTTGGCAAATTTTGGTCGATGTCTAGCAAATCAGCTAAACCAATTAAACAGATCGCTCCTTCTTGCTGCGAGTCGATATACAGTAATTGATTGATAGCTTCGTCTGCGAATCCTCCAATCAGGTGAGGTCGGTAATCGTTGATGGCGCAAGCTAACTCGATATTGCTCAATAAATGACCAGTGTCGAGAAAGATTCGCCGATAAGCTCTGTCTGCGTAACGCCAAGAAGAACGGAAGAAAACAGTGGTAACGGCGATCGCCAATTGGGTATTTTCTAACACCGGCGATCCGAAACAAGTCGCTTGCAGGGCCGGCCAAACTTCGCTGTCCCAAAAATGAACCAGCGAATGAGTTCTGCACTGATAATTGTAGAGTCCCGCCGGCAACTGTGGCGTACCCCGCGAGATTAAATAAACCTCTGCTGGGTAGAGCCCGCCCGCCGATGGTGCCGATCGCAAATACAGGTAGCTGTCATCTACCGTCTGCACCTTCGCCGTCAGCCCGTAGCTGCACAGCAACAAGCTGGACAACCGATGCCACCAACTGGCATCATCCGGGGAATTTGGATCGTCTGAGGGGTCTTTTAGATAAGGCTTCAGGTCAAAATACGCGCCAATTTTATATTCTTTGAACGGAACTGGTTGCTCTGTCCAATCTAGCTGTCTGCTTTTGGCAGCAAGGGTTTGGGGATCGTATTTCGTCCGTTCGTGGTAGTGCTGTGCAATGGAGGGAGGAAGTTCTGGCATATTTCAGTAGAGAATCAGCTTTGGTTTGTTTATCGATCTTGACATTACTGACGGCAAGCATGGTCGAGCAACCCAGAAATTTACAAATATAAAAAAAATCTTAGAAAAAATACGATCGTTGTTACACAAGCTTAACATAATAAGATACCTAAGTATAAATACGCAGAATAAGAACCATCAATTATCATTATGAATTGGCTGCAAAAGCTGTCGTCATTAAGGGTTGAAAATGCAAAAGCTAAGCGCTGAGGAATTGCTCGCTCAGTATTCTGAAGGCCAGCGAAACTTTAACGCCGTTGACTTAAGTGGAGATAACTTGTTTCAAGCAGATTTGCCAGAAATAAACCTTTCTGGTAGCGTGCTGACGCGAGCTTATTTGCCCTACGGAAATCTGACTCAAGCCAATCTTTACAAAACACAGTTACAAGATGCTGAATTGGGCGACATTCAACTTTATCAGGCAAATTTGTCTGAAGCTAATTTATCAGGAGCTAATTTATCTAGAGCAAATTTGCGCCACGCCAATTTGCAAGGAGCAAATTTGCATAAAGCCAATTTACAAGGTGCGGATTTGTACAATGCAGATTTGAGCAATGCCGATTTGAGATATGCTGATTTGAGCAGAGCTAATTTGGAGAAAGCAAAGTTAACCAAAGCTCAATTAGCTGGCTGCAACTTATTTCGAGCGCGCTTAGTGGATTTGTCCGACGCGGAGTGCGATCGCACTACCATCGGCCCGGAAGGATATTGATTTCGCAGCACTGCATTTGGGCGATCGGTCGAAAAAGGCGATCGCCCTTTTTGATATTTCTTAACATTTCTCGACACCGCTGACAATGTGAGTTACAGTCGTAGAGAACTTATGGCTGTGCAATATTGACAATAAACAACACATATTTCCACATAAAAAAAGGTCAAACCTATGAACGATCCCGATGAAAAAGCCAGAGAACTCCGACACAAAGAACAACAACTTCGGAAGCGAGAACAAGAACTTCGACTCCGCGAACTAGAATCGGAAATCGAACGATCGGTACCAGAGAATATAACGAGAAAGTACGAAGAACCAGACAACAATACTCAAAGCAAACTGCAACTATGGCGCCGAAAAATCATAGCAATCAGTCAATTTACAGGTCTGGCAATTGTAGCGCTGGTTGCCCTGCGTGTAGCATCTTGGCTAGGAACTGCGGTGATGGTGGGAGCAATTGCTTTCATTGGTTACAAAATACTTTTTCAAGATAAGAATCCCAAGAATTAACTAACAGGCTATTGTAGTCATTTCAGGTCTGTACTGCACATTGTTCGCGAGGAATAGCGAATCAAATAACTTTTGCACGAACACCATCATGAAATAGCTTGGTTTTGAAATATCCAGCAGTAAACAATCAGAAAACAACCATGAACCTCAAAGTAGAAACTAGCAGCTTTCTCAACGATTTAGAGCGAGTATCCGCCGTGCGCCGAGAAATTGCGGATCGCCTGAGCAACATCGTCACATCCATAGAGCGATCGGAATTAGCCGGAATCGAAGCATCAGGAAAACTCGGTTTAGAAACAGACAGCGCCGACATCAATCTCGCCAGCAAAAACTTGCGCCAAGGAGTATTTCGGCTCCTCGTATTAGGCGACATGAAACGCGGCAAAAGCACTTTTCTAAATGCCTTAATCGGCGAAAACTTGCTTCCCAGCGATGTCAATCCCTGTACCGCTTTGCTGACAATTTTGCGCTACGGCCCCGAAAAAAAAGTCACCGTATATTTCAACGACGGCAAAAGCCCCAAACAACTCGATTTTAAAAGTTTCAAACAAGACTACACAATCGACCCCGCTGAAGCAAAACGCCTAGAATCAGAACAGAAACCAGCATTTCCAGATATCGACTGCGCCGTAGTAGAATATCCCTTACCTTTGCTAGAAAAAGGCATAGAAATAGTAGACAGTCCCGGACTCAACGATACAGAATCGCGCAACGAATTATCTCTCGGTTACATCAACAACTGTCATGCTATTTTGTTTGTACTCAGGGCAACTCAGCCTTGTACAATGGGTGAAAGACGTTATCTAGAAAATTATATCAAAGGTCGTGGATTAAGCATTTTCTTTCTGATCAATGCTTGGGATCAAGTGCGGGAAAGTTTGATCGATCCGGACGATCCTGAAGAAATGGCAGAAGCAGAACACAAACTGGGGCGGGTTTTTAAAGCTAATTTGGCTGAATATTGTTTAACAGAAGGACACGACATTTACGACGAGCGGGTGTTTCCAATTACCTCAATTAAGGCGCTCAGATTGCGGGTAAAAAACCCGGATGCAAATTTAGCAGGAACTGGTTTTCCGGAGTTTATGGCGTCATTGAATACGTTTTTGACGCAGGAAAGAGCGATTTCGGAATTGCGTCCGGCGAGGACTTTGGCGCGTCAAATTTCTGCTCGCGTCCGCGAAGCTGTCGGGCGCCGTTTACCATTGCTCGAACGGGATGTCAATGAGTTGAAGGACAAGATTAATTCTGTTGAGCCGGAGTTTAATAAACTGAGTCAGATTCGCGATGAATTTCAACAAGAAATTATCCGAGTTAGAGATAGTAAATCGCGGGCGATCGCAGATTCTTTCCGCACCTACGTTCTCAACTTAGAAAATACCTTTGAAACAGACTTTTTGCGGTATCAACCCGAGCTGAGATTTCTGGATTTCTTCAGCCAAGATAAGCGAGAAGCCTTTGAAGCATCGCTCAGACGAGCATTCGAGCAGTACATCAACGACAAACTAGCAGCTTGGACTCTCACGGCTGAACAAGAGATGAATTCAGCATTTTCGCAGTTGTCGCAAAGTGCGGCAAATTATGGAGCATCTTACACGAAGGTGACTGAAAAAATCACCGAAAAACTGACCGGGCAAAAAATCCCCGCAGCAGTCAGCAACTCAAACGAAGATAACTCGCCAGCTTGGGCAAAATGGGCGATGGGATTGTTTTCATTAACAACAGGAAACCTGGCGGGTGTAGCAATGGCAGGAGCTGGTTTCGACTGGAAAAATATCCTGCTCAATTTAATTACTGTATTGGGCGTCAGTACGATTTTTGCGAGTTTTACGGGGATTGTTTTGGGGCCACTGTACTTGGCTTTGCTGGGGATGGGTGTTGGGGTTTTGCAAGCAGACGGAGCTCACAAACAGTTAGTGAAAGCAGCTAAAAAAGAGTTGGTAAAATATCTGCCGCAGGTGGCTCAGGAGCAGTGGCAGCCGATTCACGATGCTGTGAAAGAGTGTTTTGATGTTTACGGGCGCGAAGTGGGCGATCGCATGAATGATGATATTAAGTCTCGGAAAGCTGAGTTGGATAATTTGTTGGAACAAAAGCAATCTCGGGAGATTAATTGTCAGGCTGAATCGCAGCGGTTGGAAAAGTTGGAGGCTGATGTTTCTGCTCAGGCGCAGAGTATAGAATCAGTATATCAAGGTTTCTTAGCATCCGCTAAATGAAGCTCTAAGGTACGTAGTTGCGCTTCAGCGCTCTTACATATATAACTAAGAGCGCTGAAGCGCAACTACGTACCTAGGATTTGGAAAAGTTGGAGGCTAAGGTATGTTGTTGCGATGAAAGGTACCTAGGATTTGGAAAAGTTGGAGGCTAAGGTATGTTGTTGCGATGAAAGCGCTCTTACATATATAACTAAGAGCGCTGAAGCGCAACTACGTACCTCGGATTTGGAAGAGGACTGAAGTCCGCACGATCGAACCTTTTATAATCAAACAATGAGATAATTTTAAATATGCAACAACCCGAAACTTATCAAAATCTAACTAACTATCTCAAATCAGCACTGGGCATTCTCGAACTAGATAAAAACTCCCAACTTTACCGAGATACAACTTCTATTTGCGACTATCTTGCCAAACCAACTTTTCAAATCGCTGTCTTCGGCCCGTTTAATTACGGTAAGTCAACTTTGCTGAATGCAATGCTTGGAAATCGCGCTTTGCCGATCGACCTTGTGCCCACTACAGGTGCTGCCATTTATGTCAACTACGGCGACGAATTGCACGCAAAAATCACCCTCAAAGACGGCACAGAAGTCAGCGAAGCGGGGACTGACGTGTTGAAACGCTACGCCATCCTCGACGACAACCGACAGATGCGGGATGATGTCGCAGCCGTCAATGTTTACTGTCCCCACCCATTCCTGAAAACCGGTGTGGAATTGCTGGATTTGCCCGGAACTAACGATCGCCAAGAACAGGATAACTTAGTTCGGGATAAATTGCTGACCGCTGATTTAGTTGTCCAGGTTTTGGACGCTCGCAAATTGATGACTCTGGGCGAACGGGAGCACTTGAGAGACTGGTTGAGCGATCGGCAAATTAACACAGTCGTCTTTGTTGCCAATTTTCTCAATCTACTCGAACCAGACGACCAAAAACAAGTATACAATCGATTGTTGTTTGTTGCCGAAAGTTTTCGCTCCAACTTGCCGAACAATATCAGCAATATCTACCGCGTCGATGCTTTGCCGGCTTTGCGGGCGAGGCTAAAAGGAGATGTGGCTGCGGCTCAAACTACCGGAATTGCCATGTTTGAATCGGCGTTGCAAAGTATAGTCGCAAGTCAACAGGAACAACTAGCAGTTAAGTTGCCGAGAATTGAAGCCATAGCTACTAAGATTTGTCAATCTCTGCGAGCTAAATCTGAAACTGTCGCCGCCGAAATAACAGCCGCTCAACAAAAGCAAAAAGACCGAATTGAAATTAAACAAAAAGCTGAAAAACTGATTTCACAAGGCTTTCAAGCCAGCGTTTCCGACTTCGAGATTTGGCTTTACCAGCCCACACTTTTGCGGCGCTATCAATCGGAAATGGCGCTGTCGCTTCAGCAAGGAAGTTTTGATGCGTGGAAGACAAAATTTGAGCAAGATGTACTGAACCAGCGGGAAACCATTGCAGAATGGGTAAATAAAGCTTGCGAGTTCTTCGATCGAGAACAGCCGATCGCCCTTTTGATCTCGTTTCCGCCCTCCCCGCAAATCGCGTTACCAGAACCGCCAACCGCCGCCACCAAAAAGTCGATCGAGGGCGAAGTGACTCCAGTCGCGATCGCCACCGGCTTAGGTTGGCTGTTGGGCGGCCCAATGGGAGCAGCAGTAGTCGGCGGTGCTAGCTATATTTTGAAGAAAAGAACAGGCTATGAAAAGCCACCTGAATCGTCAGAAGCTTATCTAAATCAAGTAACAGAAATTTGCAACGAAGCTGCTAAAAACTATCTAATTGGTTTCAGTATCGATACTTTTTTAATGCTGCAACACTACAAGGAAATCGCCGCCAAAGTTATCTGTTTTCAAGACAGCAAAGAGCCGCTAAATATGAATGTTCAACAGTACCAGTTACAGTTAGTAAATAATTTAGTGGAAAATTTAGCAGCAGAATTAGATCGAATAAAAATCAGATGATTTTAGATTACTTTCATGGCACTGTCAAATCATCAATAACAGGCTTTCCGGCCAGCTATATCCTCCGTAGGGACACTCCAAGATCCCATTAGTGTCAACTTAAGCCGAAAGCCCACTAGGGTTTTAACCCCTGCCGGACTGCCGGACTCAGGGTTTGACGTTAAGTTGACACTCCTTGGGCAATTCCGTGTCCGTACCAAACCCGAATATGCTGTAAGTCCTGTTAACTAAATTTCATAGATTTCTAACGGTAAGTTGTCTGGATCTCTAAAAAAGGTAAACCGTTTTTCGGTAATTTCGTCAAGGCGAATTTCTTCTACTTCCACTTGTTGCGATTTCAAGTAAGCAACCGATGCTTCTATATCCTCGACTGCAAAAGCTAAATGTCTCAAACCGCAAGCTTCAGGATTGTTAACTCTTTTGGGAGGATGGGGAAATGAAAACAGTTCAATCATTGCGCTGCCGTTTCCGACTTGCAAATCTAGCTTGTAAGAATTCCTCTCGCTTCGGAAAGTTTCTTTGATTGTGGAACATCCCAAGACTTCTACATAAAATTTCTTTGACTTTTCGTAATCCGAGCAAATAATCGCCACATGATGTATTGCCTTTATTTCCATATTAAAAAAGTTAGTTAGTTGCGTTTTTTCAACAGCACAGCACGCTACTAACAATTATATTTGACTTCGAGCAAAACCTGCTAAATTCAGCACGCGCGGCGCAGCTATCCCGTAGGGAATCGCCCTATAAATTCCCCCGCCCAAATCTTAATTAGTAAAATTCCGCAAAAAAAGCACCCCACTTTGATAAAATGAGAGTTTTGCAGTCACTCACCCATTTGCATCTCAGGAGACAAGCACCATGGCCCGTATGTATTACAACGAAGACGCCAACCTAGACCTCTTAGCCAACAAAACGGTTGCTATCATCGGCTACGGTTCCCAAGGACACGCCCACGCCCTCAACCTCAAAGACAGCGGCATGAATGTCATTGTCGGTTTGTATCCCGGTAGCAAATCTGCCGCCAAAGCAACCGATGCAGGTTTAACTGTTCACCCGGTAGACAAAGCAGCCGCCGCCGCTGACTTCATCATGATTTTATTGCCCGATGAAGTTCAAAAAACTATTTACAAAGAACAAATCGAACCTAACCTTTCAGCAGGAAATGTTTTAGCATTTGCTCACGGTTTTAACATTCACTTCGGCCAAGTTGTCCCTCCAGCCGACGTAGACGTAGTAATGGTAGCCCCCAAAGGCCCCGGACACTTGGTGCGCCGGACTTACGAACAAGGCGAAGGTGTTCCGAGTTTGTTTGCAGTATATCAGGATGCTTCGGGCCAAGCGCGCGATCGGGCAATGGCCTATGCTAAAGGTATCGGCGGCACCAGAGCCGGCATCCTCGAAACCACTTTCCGCGAAGAAACAGAAACCGACCTTTTTGGCGAACAAGTAGTTTTGTGCGGCGGTTTGAGCGCCTTAATTAAAGCTGGATTTGAAACCTTAGTTAACGCTGGATATCAACCAGAATTAGCTTATTTTGAATGTTTGCACGAAGTTAAACTTATCGTTGACTTAGTAGTAGAAGGAGGCCTCGCCAAAATGCGCGACAGCATCTCCAATACCGCAGAATACGGCGACTTAACTCGCGGCCCCCGCATCGTCACCGATGACACCCGCGCCGAAATGCGTAAAATTCTTAGCGAAATTCAATCCGGCCAATTTGCGCGCGAATTCGTTCTGGAAAACCAAGCCGGCAAACCGGGCTTTACTTCGATGCGCCGTCAGGAAGCAGAACATCCGATTGAAGAAGTTGGTAAAGATTTGCGCGCTATGTTTAGCTGGTTGAAAAAGCAAGCATAATCGATTTTGGATTTTAGATTTTAGATTTTAGATTTTTCGTTTTATCTAAGATCTAAAATCGCTAATCTAATAGTAATTGTCAAAAGTAGTCCTAGGGTGTGTCGCCACGAAAAATCCCTAAATAAGACAGAGAATCTCACAGCGACGCACCTGACAAGCAGCAGAAATAAACCCAACACCACTGAACAGACAAAAATCGGTCAATTGGTTCTTTCTTTGTCTTCCAACTTCCATCGGATTTCTGTCAACTGTCAACCCTTCTCTAAGCAAACTGTCAACTGTCAACCGTCAACTGTCAACCGTCAACCGTCAACTGTCAAAACTATCGACTAGGGTTTTTTTGCAAGTCCTCAATCTCCTTATCCCTTTCCTTGTTTACCTCTTTTGGCTTCACCCATGAAGGCCACAAACTGACGAAGAACTTTCTACTTGCTAAGCTGGTATCTCTTACAGGTTTGGGGAGAAAAGTTAAACTGTCACCGTAAAGGGTAAACATTGCTACAAACAGCAGCACTAGCGGGATAATATTTTTTTTAGGCATGGCAGTTTCAGAGTTAAGTTTGTAAAAGTCCTTGTTTATATTTTGCCCTGGCGCGAACCAAAAATATCAGCGCTAAAGAAAAGAAATCCCAGGCATAAGCGGACGCAGCATGAAAAAGACAAGACTGCTAATTCGCAATATTATTCGACAAGGCTGACTACCAACTCACAATCTAAGTTCAAATGTACGGACTCGTGACACCTCAGAAACCCGGTTTCTTCGTAACTTTCTCGTTACTAAATGGGAAAACTCGTAGAAACCGGGTTTCTCGCCTATGCGTGGACAATCAAACTGTCCGAAGTATTTATGACTAATGGCTGCTGACTAATAACGTTCGCGAGTTCTTAAGGATCGCAAATTAAATAACTTACAATTTTCATTGTTATTGTGGGATGGGCGTCCCGCCCGTCCAGAAAGAACGGGCGGGACGCCCATCCCACAAATATGTGTAAATTATTTAATTCTCATTCCTAAGTTCGCACTAATAACTACTGTCAACTGTCAACTGTCAACTGTCAACTGTCAACTCACTACTTATTCCCTTGAATAAAATTTTGCACGACTGCATTAGTCTCAGGGGAAATTTCTGTTACCAGGCGCACTGGAATTGCATTGGTAGAAGCAAACTGCGCGTATTCGGGCGTTAGAAAAATAGCATATTTGTCAGCTTCTGCCGTTAGTTGAGCGGCAGTGGCCAGACTTATCGCTTTAATATAATTGCGTATGCTCACAGCTTGCTCGCCGACAACTTCATCGCCAGAAATTACTGTACTCGGTCTGCTAGCTTGGTCTAAGGTTGTACTCGGATCTTTGACGCTTAAGTGGGTTCCTCCTACAAAGCCGACTAGCCATTTGGGGGCGGTAATCTTTTGGAATCCGGCAATTTGTTCGACTAAGGCGGGTGTGGTTTTGTCGGCTGAAGATGCTACTATTAATGTAGGGATTTGAATGGCACTTAAACCCGTTTCTCCAAATAGTAATGATGTGGTGGGATTCATAACGATCGCCCTTTTTATCCTCACATCCCGCAATTGATACCGTTCTGCGGGCAATCGGGCCGCCGCGCACTGAATGCCTTCGCCCAAGCTAAACCCGATTAAATCCCCCTGACAGCGCTGTTTGAGCCCGGTCAATTGCAGTTCGGCACCGGCTACGGACAAGGCTGTGGCGCCGCCGAAGGAATAGCCCACGATCATCGATCGCTCGATCGCAATTTTTCCCTGCAAGTTATCATCAGTTTGGTTCAATTTTGCCAGTTCGTCGAGCACAAAACTGATATCTTTAGGACGGTCTAAAAACTCTCCAGAAGCGAGCAACTGAGACTTACCCGCGATCGCAGCCTTGGTATTTGTTTCGTTGCTTCCCGGATGTTCTACAGCAGCTACCACGTAGCCGTAGGACGCCAAATGCTCGGCTAAATAACGCAAATCCGTCCGCACCGAACCCAAACCGTGAGAAAACACGATCGTCGGTTTGTCCGCCGTCGCTGCTCTCGACCAATAGACATCAACAGGAATACGCCGATTGCGGGCGCTATCGTTCAAATCTAGCTTGAGAACCCGCACCGAATTCGGGCCGGGTTGGGTTGGGTCGAAAGGCGGGTTAAAGGCGGGTTTAGTGGCTGTTAATTGAGGTGCGATCGCGGCCATAAACCTCTGAGTTTGCCAAAAACCCGAGTTTAAATTGCTTAAAACTGCGAAAGCTCGATCGAGATCCACGACTACCCGCGCACTCGGATAAGATTCAATGAAACTCAATACCGATAAGCCTTCCGGCGCATTCGCCCCCAGCACCAAAGCCGCTCGCAGCGCTTCGACACCGGCACCGTCGCGCCTGGGAATGACTGTAGTCAAATCCGTCAAAATCGCAGTCCCGATGCGCGTATTTAGCAAGTTGCTCAAACCAACTACATTGAGAGGGATTTTCGCTTGAAGTGCTCCCAAAATTTGACTGCGCTGTGCGTCAGACAGCAGATTGGCGTATGCTTGCAGTCTGGGCGGGACTTTTCCGGTTTTTGCGAGCTCGCGCAAATCCGCCACCGAGATTGAGGATTCTAAAGGGCCTTTGCGGACAACAACTGTTTCTGTAGCTTTTGCAGGGGATATCATAGCGCCGAAAGTGCCGATCGCGATCGCGCCACAAACACTCGCGACTGAGGAAAACCATCTTAAATTTGGTCGGATGCTCATTTTTACCTGGTTCAACTAGAGGGATATTACTATATTCTTAAAATTGTCCCAGATACAGAGAAATTCTGTTCAAGTGTTGATAAATTGTCTGGGAATGCGATCGACAAAACCTCTCGGTATGTTTAAATGTCGATCGTCGCGATCCTATTAAGTATAATTGCCAATCAAACATGGCCATTTAGCTTAATGCACTACGCGAAATTGCGGTTGACATCATATTTTGTGTTTACTACGATAGTAAATAAAACCCTGCGATATCCCTGACCTTTGCATCAGAATGATCATTTTTCGAGTGCAGTGCGATCGTCCTCTGGCATTATATCGTTTCCGTCAGTCTTGAAAAAAATCAATTTACCTCAGCTATCAGGAGGATTTCAATGAATACACTGACACTTCCAGGCTACAAAATCACCACCTCAATCTCCGACGGGTTCAATACCAGCGTTTACCGGGGAATTAGACAGTCAGACGAACAACCAGTCATCATCAAAATCCTCAAGGCAGAATTTCCCACCCTCGAACAAATTACCCGCTTAAAAAACGAATATAAAATTACTCAGCATTTACACGCAGACAGCATCGTCACATATTACAGCCTCGAAACGTATCAAAACCGTCTCGCCCTGATTTCAGAAGATTTTGGAGGCAACTCCCTGGGTCAAATCATCTCAAAAAAGCTTGACTTAACAGCATTTTTAAACATTGGCATTCAGCTAGCATCAGCACTCAACTCGCTGCATCAAAACGGCATCATTCACAAAGACATCAAACCCTCCAACATTATCATCAACCTGGAAACAGGAATAGTTAAAATCACCGACTTCAGCATCGCTTCCCGGCTGAGCAAAGAAACTCCCCAAATTAACAGCGCTAACTTAGTTGAAGGTACAGTCGCCTATATGTCTCCCGAACAAACTGGGAGAATGAACCGCACCTTAGATTATCGCAGCGATTTCTATTCCCTAGGTGTCACATTTTACGAAATGCTGACAGGCAAATTGCCGTTTAAAAGCAACGATATTTTGGAACTGGTACACTGTCATATTGCCAAACATCCCGCGCCACCTTCTGAATGCAGGAGGAATTTAGAAAATAGCGATCTGGTTCCGCAAGTTGTTTCGGATATTGTGATGAAGCTTTTGGGAAAAAATGCCGAAGATAGATATCAAACAGCAGAGGGGATTAAGGCAGATTTAGAAAACTGTTTGAATTCTTGGCAGACAACTGGGGAAGTTGCTTATTTTGTACCCGGACAGTTGGATCGATCGGGACAATTGTCAATCCCTCAAAAACTCTACGGGCGAGAACTTGAAGTCGATAGTTTACTTGCTGCTTTTGAAAGGGTAGGGACACGGCAGTGCCGTGTCCCTACAGGTGATAGGGATTTACTCCCAGGGCGCAGCGAAATAGTCCTAGTTTCCGGTTATTCTGGGATTGGTAAAACCGCCATTGTCAATGAAGTTCACAAGCCAATTGTGCGACAGCGCGGCTATTTTATTAACGGCAAATTTGACCAATTTAAGCGCAACATTCCCTATGCAGCTTTGATTCAAGCTTTCGGGTCCTTAATCGGGCAGTTGCTGACTGAAAGCAGCGAAAATTTGCAAGCTTGGCGAGAAAAGTTAGCGGCGGCTTTGGGTACAAACGGTGCTGTGATTGTTGATGTAATTCCCGAGATTGAGCTAATTATTGGCAAACAGCCGGAAGTGCCACAACTGGGGGCTGCGGAATCTCAAAATCGGTTTAATCGAGTCTTTCAAGAGTTTATCGGCGTCTTTACTCGCGCAGAACATCCGCTGGTTATCTTTTTAGATGATTTGCAGTGGGCTGATTCGGCTTCGCTGAATTTAATGCAGTTGTTGCTTGGCAATTCGGAAAGTAAATACCTGCTGTTGATTGGTGCTTATCGGGATAATGAAGTTCATCCGACTCATCCGCTCGTACAGGCGATCGAGCAAATTGCCAAAACTGGTACTCCAGTCAATAATATTGTATTGCAACCGCTGGATTTCGGCAATGTTTGCGAATTAATTGCCGATACTATCACGGCTAACGACAAGGTGAGATTGCTGGCTGAGTTGATTTTCCACAAAACGGGCGGTAATCCTTTCTTCATCACGCAGCTTTTGCAAGCGCTGTATCAAGAAAATCTGTTACACTTTGAGTTGAGCAGCGGTAGTTGGCAGTGGGATTTAGCGCAGATTCAGGCGATCGGCATTACCGACAAAAGTGTCGTGGAATTGGTAGCCAGCCGCATCGAAAAACTTCCGGAAACTACGCAGCGAGTCTTAAAATTGGCGGCTTGTATTGGCGACACATTTACCCTCGATGTTTTGTCAATTGTCAACGAACAATCCCAGGCGCAAGCAGCTAGCGAACTCTGGGCGGCGCTGCAAACTGGATTGGTTCTCCCGTTGAGTAATGCTTACAAAATTCCCCTGGTTGGAGGCTGGGGACTGGATAATTTGCGATCGATTATTCCCGCTTCTCAATCCAAAATTGCCTACAAATTTCTGCACGACAGAGTGCAGCAAGCAGCTTATTCTCTGATTCCAGACGCCCAAAAGCAAGCAACGCACCTAAAAATCGGTCAATTGCTGCTCAAAAATACTCCCGTCGCTGAGATTGACGATAATGTGTTTGATATTGTCAACCAACTGAATGTTGGGGTTGAATTTCTCACAGAAAAAACCGAAAAAGATGAATTGGCAAAACTGAATCTGATCGCCGGGAAAAAAGCTAAAGCATCTAATGCTTACGAAGCTGCTGTCAGGTATTTGAATGTCGGCTTGGAACTCATTAACTCCTCCCAGTCCCCCGTTAGTATGCAGTCAAGTTGGGATACTGATTATGACTTGACGCTGAATCTGCACGTAGAAGCAGCGGAGGCAGAGTATCTGAATACTAACTTTGGGCGATCGCAAGAATTAGCGGATCTTGTTTTACAACAAGCTGTTAGCGTACTAGACAAAATTAAAGTCTACGAAATCCAAATCCAGTCTTATATGTCTCAAAACCAATTTAGTCAGGCTGTAGATTATGGGCTAAAAGCTGTGGAAATATTGGGGTTGTCCCTCTCTGAAATCCCCCCAGAGAATCTCGCTGGAATTAAGTTGCCTCAAATTGAGGAACTAGAAAAAGTACCTGTAATGACTGATGACTATCAGTTGGCGGCAATGCGGATACTCTCGGTGCTTCTTTCTCCGGCTTTTGGTGCAAAACCAGAACTCTTGCCACAGATCATCTTCACAATGGTCGATTTTGGTATGGAAAGCGGTTATTCAGCACTTGGGGCGATCGCCTATACTTGGTATGGTTTGCTGCTAAGTGCGGTATTGGGAGAGCTAAACGCTGGATATCATTCTGGACAACTAGGTTTGAAACTGTTAGACAAATTCAATGCTAAACAACTTAAATCCAAAATTTACAATATGTTTAACACTTTTGTTAGACATTGGAAAGAACACGCCAGGGAAACTATTGTATCCTTAATGGAAGGGATTCAATCTGGCTTAGAAACAGGAGATTTAGAGTTTGGCAGTTATTGTGCCATGAACTACTGCAATCACCTATTTTTGATTGGCGAGCCACTAGAAAATGTTGCACAAAAGCAAGGGCAATATATAAATTTAACACTGAACCTAAAGCAGGATTTTCCTAGTGTATTTATCAGAACTTGGTCACAAATGGTTTTGAATCTAATGGGGCGTTCGACCAATAAAAGTCAATTGATCGGGGATGAATTTAACGAAATAGAAATGTTGCCAAATTTGAAAGTTAATTGGTCTTTTTTTAATTTTTACTTTGCGAAAACACTTCTGCATTACTTGTTTAAAGAATACGATATGGCAGTTGCTAACGCATCTTTGGCGGTAGAATACGCAGGTGGGATGGTTGGCTACATGATGGTCGGCACAAACAATTTTTACTATTCCCTGGCACTCCTGGCTGTGTATCCAACTGCGGATAGTGCAGCACAAGAAAAATACTTGATGCAAGTAGCAGCCAATCAGGAACAAATGCAGACATGGGCGCACCACGCCCCGATGAACTACCAGCACAAGTACGATTTAGTAGAGGCTGAAAAAGCGAGAGTTTTCGGTAAAAATTGGGAAGCAGCAGATTATTATGACAAAGCTATTCAAGGAGCCAAAGAGCAAGGATACATCCAAGAAGAAGCACTCGCTAACGAACTTGCGGCCGAGTTTTATTTCTCTCGCAACAAAGACAAAATTGCTCAAGTATATCTCACAGAATCATACTACGGTTACATCCACTGGGGAGCGATCGCCAAAGTCAAAGATTTAGAAGCCCGATATCCCCAATTAGTCGCCCAAACCCTCAACCGAGAAACTAAAACCCGCGATTTAACTGTCACCGCCACGACAACAACCACCAGCAGCGATTTCAGTAAATCCTTAGATATCGGCACATTCATCAAAGCATCTCAAGCAATTACCAGCGAAATTGTCCTGGATAAATTGCTCGCCAGTTTGATCGAGATTTTGTTAGAAAATGCCGCCGCTCAAAAAGCTGTGCTGATGCTCTACAAAGATGATAGTCTTTTGATCCAAGCAGCTTGTACGTCAGAGCAAAATCAAGCCGTTGTCTTGCAATCCCTTCCCGTTGAAATTAGTCAAGATTTGCCAGTTTCTATTGTTAACTATGTTGCTCGAACTCAAAAAGACTTGGTTTTAAACAATGCAGCTTCAGATGGCTTGTTTACTACCGATCCGTATATTGTCAGCAGTCAGCCTAAGTCAATTCTTTGCAATCCCGTCATCTATCAGGGCCAATTCACAGGGATTCTGTACCTGGAAAATAACTTAGCAGTGGGTGCTTTTTCTCCCGAAAGATTGCAAGTTTTAAAAGTTTTGACTTCTCAAGTTGCGATCGCCCTAGAAAATGCTAAACTCTACGCAAAAGCACAACAAAAGTCGCAGCAACTAGAACAATCTTTGCACAAGTTGCAGCAAACCCAAGCTCAACTGGTGCAAACGGAAAAAATCTCAAGTTTGGGGCAGTTGGTAGCAGGAGTTGCTCACGAAGTCAATAACCCCGTTGGCTTTATTTCCGGCAATCTCCACCACGCTAATGATTATGTACGAGATTTGATTTGCATTGTCAATCTTTACCAGCAGCACTACCCACAGCCGGTACAGGAAATTGCAGAAGCAGCAGAAGATATGGAACTCGATTATCTGATGGAAGATTTGCCTAAAATGCTGGGTTCTATGCAGTTAGGAACCGATCGCATTCGTGATATCATGCAATCATTACGCAACTTCTCGCGCGTTGACGGTAATGAAAAAAAACCGGCCGACATTCATGCAGGTATCGAGAGTACGTTGATGATTTTACAGCACCGCTTGAAAGCTAATGCGGAACGTCCGTCAATTCAAGTGATTAAGGAATACGGCGACTTACCTGCGGTTGAGTGCTACAGCGGACAACTCAATCAGGTGTTTATGAATTTGCTCTCAAATGCGATCGATGCTTTGGATGAGTCGAATGCTTCACGTACTTACGCTGACATTGATAAGCATCCTAATATTATCACAGTTTGCACCGAAGTCAAGGATGTGAAGGAAGAAGGAATAAGGAAGAAGGAAGAAGGAAGAGGGAATAAGGAAGAAGAAAGAGAGAATAAGGAAGAAGTAAGAGGGGGGAAAAGTGAGAGTTTTGCGGTGATTCGGATTAAGGATAATGGGCCTGGGATGCCTGAATCAACGCGGTGTAAACTGTTCGATCCGTTTTTTACCACTAAGCCGGAGGGGAAAGGTACGGGATTGGGATTGTCGATTAGCTATCAAATTGTAGTCGAAAAACACGGCGGTGCGATCGAGTGTATTTCGGAACCGGGAAAAGGTGCGGAGTTTGTGATAGCAATTCCCTTAAATTAGAGAAGGATTAGAGAAGAAAACTGGGCGAATATAATTCGCGTCTATACAGACACTCACGCGCCTCCGCGGGTTGAAAAAAAACCGGCGAATATAATTCGTGTCTATACAGACACTCACGCGCCTCCGTGGGTTGAAGAAAACCCGGCGAATATGATTCGTGTCTATACAGACAACCGGGCGAATAGGATTCGCGTCTATACAGACACTCACGCGCCTGCGCGGGTTGAAAACGGGGAAATTAAAATTACCTTATTCTCTTCAACCTGCGGAGGCAGGTTTTGTTCGTATAGGCGCGAATTCTATTCGCCGTCTATCTGCATCTACAAACCTATTTAAAATCTAAAACCGGGAAAGGTTTCGCCGCTTCTATCTGCGCCGCTAATGCAATTAAAGTTGCTTCCGCCGCCGGCCGCCCGATAATTTGAATTCCCACCGGCAAACCGTTATCATCTAAGATGGCCGGAAGTGCGATCGCAGGTAAACCACTCGCATTAAATGGCGGACAAGGAGCAACCCAATTAATAATCCGCTGCAAAGTTTCCTCACAACTCAAATGGGCCCACTCCCCGATGCCAATTGGCGAGTGCATATAAGTCGGCAAAACTAACACATCAAAATTCTCAAAGAATCCCACAATCCGCCGTGAAATCACCTGCATTTGATTCACCGCCCGCAAATATTCCCCAGCCGCAACAGTCCTTTCCAACAACCAGCGATTCATCGGTTCCAAAACCTTGCCTGGAATGCCACTTGCTGCCGCCCCAGACTGCCAAATTACTGTAAACGGTTCGATTAAACCTGTAAAATCCGGGCATCCCGGTTCGACATCGTGACCCAAATCTGTCAGTAATTTTACGGTTTCGAGTACGGCTTGCTGACACACAGGCGCTGCCTCACCCACGGGAGCAATACTGGTAGAAAAAGCAATTCGCAGTTTGCCCAACTTTTCGCCGGAAGCCTCTAAAAACGTGGGATTTGGGTCTGGTAGCCAGTACGGATCGCCTGTGGTGTAGCCTGACATCACATCCAACAGGGCGGCGGCGTCAGCGACGGTGCGGGCGAGAGGGCCGTTGGCAGAAATTCCGCTCAGGTAATCTCCGACTGGTGCCCAGGAAACTCGCCCGCGCGAGGGTTTTATGCCCACTAAACCGCAGGCGGAAGCTGGGCCTCGGATCGAACCGCCGCCGTCTGAACCTTGGGCGATCGCGCATAAACCCGCCGCTACGGCCGCCGCTGAGCCGCCGCTGGAACCTCCGGGCGTGTAGTCTAAATTCCAGGGATTGCGCGCGGGCCGGAAACCTGGGGGTTCGCTGTAAGGCAATGAGCCTATTTGAGAGGTTGCTGTTTTGCCCAGAATGTTAAATCCGGCTGCTTCGATCCGCCAGACTACTGACTCGTTGTAGGGAGATATGTTACTGTGCAAAGCCTGAACTCCGTAAGTACACGGAATGCCGGTAACTGGTGTCAAGTCTTTGATGCCGATCGGCACTCCGAAAAACGGCGGCAATTCCTCTGACTTGTTTAAGCCTGCTAGGTGTTCGGTTTGCGCTGTCGCCAGCTCGATCGCCCGATCGGCTGTTACTGTAAAATAACTACCAAGTTGATGGTTTAATCGATCGATCCGTTCCAAGTACACATTGGCAATTTCTAGGGGCGAAATTTCCCGAGCGCGGATCGACTTCGCCAAATCCAGGGCTGAACTAAAAGCCCGATCGACAGAATTCATAGGTGTAAGTCCTGAATGGTTCGGCAAAGTATATATTTATAGCTGGTAAAAGTATAGTCATCTATTACATGACACGGGAGGCATTGAGTCCCTCCCCTTTCGCTTTCACTTCGAGCGGATTAACCCGCCTCGGCTGAGCTACGCAGCTCTCTATCCCATTGCTGAAGGCATTTGGGATTGCTTTT